>JBBSSN010000244.1:0-3971 GCA_038242035.1 Actinomycetales bacterium | reverse complement strand
TCGTCGATGGAGCGGGTGCCGAAGTTGGTAACAATGTCACCGGCTTTGAGGCCCGCCTTGTCCGCTGCGGAACCGGGGACCACCGAGGCAACAACGGCACCGTTGGAGAAGGTGCCGGTATCGGACTGACCAGCCGCGCTGCCCTTCACCGAGACGCCCAACTGACCGTGAGTGGCCGTGCCATTGGCAATGATCTCCTGGGAGACGCGCTTGGCGGTATTGATCGGGATGGAGAAACCTACCCCGATATTACCGGACTGTGTGCCTGAACCGGAGGAAGCGCCGGCGGAGGCGATCGCCACGTTCACGCCGATGATCTCTCCCTTGGAATTTGTCAGCGCACCGCCGGAGTTCCCCGGATTGATGGCCGCGTCGGTCTGAATCACGTTAAGGTTGACGGTCCCGGTGGCGGCCGCGTTGGAACCATTGGAGCCGTCCGGCGGCGCGAAATTGAAGCCGTTTCCGCCATTGCTACCCCCCTTGCCGGAGGAAGAATCGCTCTGTGACTTCGGCACAGCCGACGATGCCACCTGAATGGTCCGGTTGAGCGTGGAGATGATGCCGTCCGTGACGGTGCCGCTCAGGCCCAAGGGTGCGCCGATGGCAATCACGGTGTCGCCGACATTGATTTTGGACGAGTCTCCCAAAGCGGCCGGGACCAGCCCGGGTGCATCGATCTTGATGACCGCCAGGTCGGACAGCGGATCCGTACCCACGACCTTGGCCGAGTAGACCTTACCGTCGTTGGTCCGGACCTCCAGCGTCGCATGGGCCGCAGCTCCATCCAACGTCACCACGTGGGTGTTGGTCAGAATATGGCCATCCGTATCCAAAATAATGCCCGACCCGGTACCCCCGGAACTACCGGAAACGGCCGAGATGGTGACCACGCTGGGCGAGGCCTTCTGCGCGGCGGCGGTCACCGCATTGACGTCATTCGTATTATTGACGATCAGCGGGACATTCGGAGCGCCCTGGCTGCTGCCGACCGCCGAGGTCTGGCTGCCCAGCAGTGCCGAGGTCCCTGCGGCCGCTCCGCCGCCGACCAGCGCCGCTGCGACCATCCCGGCGACGAAAATTCCGGCGCCGACCTTCCTCTTTTCGCGGCGCCGGACGGGCGCGTGGCCGGCTCCATATACCGCGGAGCCGCTCTGAGGCTGACGTGCGGGATACGGGGTTGCGCCGTAAGGGGCGTCTGCATGAGCCGCAGTTCCCCCAGCGGAGTTGTCCTGAACGGAGTTGTAAGGGACCGGGTACGGCGGAGCGGGGTACTGCTGGGTTGGGTACTGCTGGGTTGGGTACTGCTGAGTGGGGTTGTGCTGGGTTGAGTACTGCTGGGTTGGGTACTGCTGGGAGGGGTACTGCTGGGTGTCTTCGGCCGGTGACTGACCCTGCTGCGGGGACGACGGCGACCCTGCCGGGTAGGTGGGCGGCGTTCCCTGA
The DNA here is from genome assembly GCA_038242035.1 of Actinomycetales bacterium. Taxonomy (GTDB): domain Bacteria; phylum Actinomycetota; class Actinomycetes; order Actinomycetales; family Micrococcaceae; genus Arthrobacter_M. The sequence continues at coordinate 2,528 of JBBSSN010000244.1, read as the reverse complement.
GGATCCGGGGTGCCGAAGGACGTCTGAGCGTGCTGGCCGTAGCCGTGCTGGCCGTAGCCGTGCTGGCCGTAGCCGGGTTGGCCCGACTCGTGCTGGCCGTAGCCGGGCTGGGCCTCTGAGCGGCTGGCGCCGGAGCCGGCGCCCCCCTCGGGCTTACCGTCAGCTGTGCCGTGTGCAGCGGCACTGCTGTCAGCGGCGGCGGCCTGTGCAGGGTGGGTGTGAGCTGCATTATTATCGGGCGTGCGGGCGTCATTGGGGACGGCATCGCTGCCAAAGCCGGACTCGCCGCTATGGTGCTCGGTCATTGGACTTCCTTCCTCGTCGGTAGTAATACTATGAACCGTGGAACTGGATGCTTCGCGAACGTTCACTGGAAGCTTCCTGTGAACGTTTAAACGACTCCACCCTTAGTATCCCGCCAACGGGTGCGCCTTGTCCGCCCGCTTGCTGCTGTGGGTTTCCAGCACCTGCCGCAAAGGTGCCTGCCGCCGCGGTGTGGACGCGTTCCTCCTGCCCCCATAGAATCAAAGGAAATCATCACGGCCGCGCCTCTGACCTCCACGGTTACGCAGTTGTGGGATCCGCCCGGAGTGCGCCTATCACCGGCCTTCCACTGACGGGTTCGCAGGTACGCTCCGAAGGGATATAAATGCGGTCCGGTTTCAGTTTCTTCACACGCCTTCTTGCCGCCGCGGGACTGGCCGCACTTCTGTTGGGCGCGCTGCTGCTTGTGCCTGGCGCGGCCGCCAACGCCGAGCCTCCGGTCTCAATTCCGGCCGGTCAACATGTGGTGGACAATGCCGGTGTGCTCGGCAGCCGGGACGGCGATGTCAACGACGCCATCACGAAACTGGCCAAGGATCACGGCTATACCCTGTTCGTCGTCTATGTGAAGTCCTTCGATTCCATGGACCCGCAGGCATGGGCCCAACAAGTGGTCGACAGCAAGAACATGGGCAGCCATGATGCTCTGCTCGCCGTCGCCACACAGGACAGTCAGTTCGCGTTCCTCGGCGGCAAAAACTCCGGACTGACCGCCAAACAGGGTGAAAGCATCATCGGTAAGGCGATCAAGCCTCAGCTCAGCGCCCACAACTGGGCGCAGGCCGCTATAAACGCGGCGGCCGCACTGGGGGACGCGGCCGGCGGCGGGAGCGGCACTGTCCCCGACCCCACCGGTGGTTACGTCGCCCTCGGAATTGGCGGCGTCGTCGTCCTCGGTGGTGCTGGTACCGCGCTCGCCATCCGCAGTAAACGCCGGAAGGCCGCCCAAGCGGCTACCGAATCAGGTTACGGACCGGAGGGTGAAAAGCTGGATCCGATGGCGGGAACCAGTATTCCCGAGCTGCGTCAAAGCGCCGGTTCCTTGCTTATCGCGGCCGACGACGCGATTAAGTCCAGCGAACAGGAGATCGGTTTCGCCCAGGCGGCGTACGGGGATGAAGCAGTCAAGCCGTTCCAGCAGGCCCTGCTCGAGGCGAAAGGGCATCTGCAGGAGTCATTCAAACTGCAGCAGCAGCTCGACGACGCCATTGCGGACACGATCGAGGAGCAGCGCGCCTGGTACGGGGACATCATCCGGCGTTGTGAAGCCGTTAACGCGTCCCTGGAAGCGCAGAAAGCTGAATTTGATTCGCTGCGCGAACTGGAAAAGAACGCTCCGCAGGCTCTGGCGACTGTGGCGGAAGGCCGCGAAAAAGCCGAATCGTCTGTTGCCCAGGCCCGGGCCGCTTTGACCGAGCTGCAGCACCGGTACGCCGAATCAGCGCTGAGCACCATCACGGATAATATCGAGCAGGCCCAGGATCGCCTCGAATTTGTCCAGACCGCTTCGCAGACCGCAGAGGAGAAAATTACCTCCTCGGATGTCAGCGGCGCCGCCGTCGCGGTTCGGGCCGCCGAGGAAAGCCTGCATCAGGCCAAACTCCTGCTCGACGCTGTGGGGAAGGTCGCCGGGGATCTTGACCAGGCGATGACGGCACTGCAGGAATCCGTAGCCGACACCGCCTCCGACCTAACCCAGGCGAAGGCCCTGGCCTCCGACGGCGCGAACCCCCAGTCCACCGGTCAGATCGCGGCCGCGGAGGCCGCGCTGGGCCACGCACGTGCGCAGCTCACCGCGGGGTTGCCGGATCCGATCAACATTCTTGCCCGCTTGGAGAAGGCCCATGCGGATCTGGACGCGATGCTCGCTGGAATCCGGGATCAACAGCAACAAAGAACCCGGGCACTGGCATCACTGACGCAGAGCATCCGGGCGGCGCAGGCGCAGATCTCCTCCGCGCAGGACTACATAGCGGCCCGCCGCGGCGGAGTTCGATCCGAGGCAAGGACCCGCATCGCAGAAGCGCAACGCAACCTTGACTACGCCCTGTCAATCCAGCGGACCGATCCCGTGTCGGCACTGACATATGCACAGCAAGCCAGCGCCCTGGCCCAGCAGGCCGTCACACTCGCCCAGTCGGATGTCTCCGGTTTTGGCGGGGGTGGCTACGGCGGTTACGGCGGACGCGGCGGCATGGGCGGTG
>JBBSSN010000243.1:0-3998 GCA_038242035.1 Actinomycetales bacterium | reverse complement strand
TCGATCACATGCAGCGTCGCCAGCGCGGCGGCCGTAGCGACCGGGTTGCCGCCGAACGTGGTGCCGTGCTGGCCGGCGGAGAGCAATTCCGAGGGTCCCGCCCCAAAGGTAATCAGTGCGCCAATGGGGAATCCGCCGCCCAGGCCCTTCGCCAGGGTCACAGCGTCCGGCACGACGACCGGCGCGGCATCCGCCTGGCCGTCATTCGCGTCGGCTCCCGCGATACCCGCGAACCATTCGCCGGTCCGGCCGATGCCCGTCTGAACCTCGTCCAGGATCAGCAACGCTCCGGCCCTGCGGGTGACGTCCCGGGCAGCCTGCAGGTAGTCGGCGGACAACGGGCGAACGCCCGCCTCGCCCTGGATGGGCTCCAGGATGACGGCGGCCACGGTTTCATCTACGGCGCTTCGCAGCGCGGCGATGTCATTGAAGGGAATGTGCAGCACTCCGGCCGGCATCGGTTCAAAGGGTTCACGGTAGGCCTGCTTGGCCGTCATCGCCAGGGCTCCCATGGTCCTGCCGTGAAAGGCCCCCTCCAAGGCAATGATCGTGTTCCGCGCGGGGCCGCCTTCGGGGCTGTGCTTCTTACCGTGTGCGCGCGCCAGCTTAAAGGCGGCCTCATTGGCCTCCGTTCCCGAGTTGGCAAAGAAAACCTTCGAGCCCTTTGGCGCCGCACACAGTCCGAGCAATTTTTCGGCCAGGGCAATCTGCGTGGGACTGGTGAAGAAATTGGAGACGTGTCCGAGGGTGGATAGCTGACTCGCCACCACCGACGTCACGAACGGATGGGCGTGGCCAAGCGCGTTGACGGCAATGCCGCCGAGCAGATCCAGATACTCCTTGCCGTCTGCGTCCCACACGAGCGCGCCATTACCACGCACCAGCACCCGCTGCGGCGTGCCAAAGACGCCCATCAGAGAATGTGAATACCGGGCCAGCCACGCGTTCCCGGCGGTCGGGTTGGCGGCTAAGTTGGTCGAAGTCCCTGTGGTCTGAGCTGGCGCCGTGGTCTGAGCTGGCGCCGTGGTCTGAGCTGGCGCTGTGGTCTGAGCTGGCGCCGTGGTCTGAGCTGGTTCCATGGCGGAACTGGCAGCCAGGAGCTCGACCAGTGCGTCGGGCTGTGGCTTGCTGACGTCGTCGGTCATGAGCGTTCCTCTTCATCCGGAAAAACCTGGGTGCCGTTGCCGGCGGTCGTGATGAGCTCCAGCAGCATCGAGTGGGCGCTCCTGCCGTCGACGACGGCGGCACGCGGCACGCCGCCGTCGACCGCTTTCAGGCAGGCGGCCATTTTGGGAATCATCCCCGATTCCAGACCGGGCAGCAGATTGCGCAGCTCGGTGGCGCCAATCGCGGAAATCAGCGATGACTTGTCCGGCCAGTTCCCGTACAGTCCCTCCACGTCCGTCAGAATCACCAAACGGGAAGCCTGCAGTGCCACGGCCAGTGCTGCCGCGGCCGTGTCAGCGTTGACGTTGAGCACAGATTCGGCATGTCCGAGCTCCGGGGCAACGGTGGAAATCACCGGAATCCGGCCGGCTTCGAGCAGGTCAAGGATGGAACCGGGATTCACCCCGACCACCTCGCCCACCTGTCCCAGATCCACCTGTTCGCCATCGATAATGGTTCCGGTCCGCTCAGCCTGCAGCAGGGCCCCGTCCTCGCCGGACAATCCCACGGCATAGGGACCGTGCGCATTGATCAGACCCACCAGTTCGCGGCCCACCTGACCGGTCAGCACCATCCGGACCACGTCCATGGCCTCCGGCGTGGTGACGCGCAAACCACCCTTGAACTCCGATTCGATGCCCAGCCGGTTCAGCATGGCGTTGATCTGCGGACCGCCGCCGTGCACCACCACCGGCCTAATCCCTACATGGTGCAAAAAGACGATGTCCTCGGCAAACGCCCGGCGCAGCTCATCATTGATCATCGCGTTTCCGCCGTATTTAACGACGACGACGGTCCCGGCGAAACGCTGGATCCAAGGCAGTGCTTCGATCAGGGTGGCGGCCTTGTCCTGCGCTGCTGCTACGGAATTCATGCGGTTCCTTGGCTGGTTGTGGTGTTCCTCAGGACGAATCTCCCCTAGGACGAGTAGGCGCTGTTTTCTTCCACATACTCATGCGTCAGATCGTTGGTCAGGATGGTGGCCTTCTCGTCCCCGGCGCGTAGATCGATCTCCACGTTCACCTGCCGTGGCGTCAGATCGACCAGATCACGCGAATCCCCGATCATCCCATTGCGGCAGACCTGGACCCCGTTGATGGTCACATTCAACTGATCGGGCTCGAAGATCGCGTCGGTGGTGCCGACGGCGGAGAGCACCCGTCCCCAGTTCGGGTCATTGCCAAAGATCGCGGTCTTGAACAGATTGGAGCGGGCCACGGCCCGGGCCGCCAACTCGGCATCCTGCTCGCTGGCGGCATTCACCGCAGTGATGGCAATGTCATGGCTGGCGCCTTCGGCGTCGCCGATCAACGCCTGTGCCAGCTCCCGGCACAGCCCGGCCAGCCCCGCGGTGAATTCGGCCATCTCCGGATAGCTTCCGGAAGCACCGGAGGCCAGCAGCAGCACCGTATCGTTGGTGGACATGCAGCCGTCCGAGTCGGCGCGGTTGAAACTGACCCGGACCGCATCGCGCAGTGCCGCGTCCAATCCGTCCGGTTCGACGACGGCGTCGGTGCTGATCACCACGAGCATCGTTGCCAGCCCGGGGGCCAGCATGCCGGCACCCTTGGCCATGCCGCCGATCGAATATCCCGTACCGGCAAATACCGCTTCCTTGGCCACGGTGTCCGTTGTCATGATCGCCGTCGCCGCCGCCGGACCGCCGTCGTCCGTCAAGGCCGCAGCAGCGGCCTCGATGCCGGGCACTAGCTTTTCCATCGGCAGCTGCTCGCCGATCAGGCCGGTGGAACAGACCGCAACATCCGTGGCGGACAGGCCCAGCAGTTCGGCCACCCGCTCCGCCGAAACGTGCGTGTTTTGGAAACCTTCCGGCCCGGTGCAGGCATTGGCGCCGCCGGAATTGAGCAGGACCGCGTCCACCCGACCGTCGCGCAGGACCTGGCGGGACCAATGCACGGGAGCCGCCGCGACCCGATTGGAGGTGAAAACGGCCGCCGCGTGCTTCAACGGACCGTCGTTGAGAACCAGGGCAAGATCGGACGTGCCGGAGGCCTTCAGCCCCGCAGTGACGCCGGCAGCCCGGAACCCCTTCGCTGTGGTCACGCTCATGGTGCTACTCCTTGGAAACTCAGGCCGCTCGTCTCGTCGAGGCCGAGCGCAATGTTCATGGACTGCACCGCGCCGCCGGCGGTGCCCTTGGTCAGATTATCGATGGCGCAGCACACGATAACCCGGCCGGCATGGGCGTCAAAGGCAATCTGCATCGCCACATGGTTGGACCCCTGCACGGATTTCGTCGACGGCCATTGGCCCTCCGGCAGGACATGAACGAACGGCTCGTCCTCGTAGGCATCCAGCCAGATCTGGCGCAATTGCGCCGCGACGGCCAAGCCGGCTTCTGTGCCGGTAAATGCCGTGCCGGCAGACGCTGTGCCGGTAGATGCTGTGCCGGTGCCGACAGCCTCTTGGAGCAGCCCGGGTGCCACCTTGGCGGTTGCCGTGGCAAGAATGCCACGGCTCATCGGCGCAAGCGTCGGGGTGAAGGACACCGTGACCGCTGTTCCCGCTGCCGCCGAGAGGCCCTGTTCAATCTCCGGCGTGTGCCGGTGGGCGCCGCCCACCCCGTAGGGACTCATCGAGGCCATCACTTCGGAGCCGAGGAGATTCACCTTCGCGGCCTTACCTGCGCCCGAGGTTCCGGATGCGGAAACGATGACGACGTCGTCGGGCTGCAGCGCGCCGGCGGCAAACCCCGGGGCGAGCGCCAGCAAGGCGGACGTCGGGTAGCACCCCGGGACGGCGATGCGGCGGGCGTCGCGCAGCCTTTCCCGGTGTCCGGGCAGTTCCGGAAGTCCATAGGGCCAGGTGCC
>JBBSSN010000242.1:0-4007 GCA_038242035.1 Actinomycetales bacterium | reverse complement strand
CATGTAGCTAATCCGTTTTGTCGCGGGGATGTGTGCGATATCTTCGCCCTGGGACAGCAGCCAGGACAGCGCCACCTGTCCGGGCGTAGCACCGGCCTAGGCGGCCACCTTGTCCACCTGCTCCACAATCGATATATTTGCCGTGAGATTTGCCCCCTCGAAGCGTGGATTCTTCCGGCGGAAATCATCCTCGTCCAGTTGATCGAGCGAGCGGATCCGCCCGGTGAGGAAGCCCCGCCCCAGTGGTGAATAGGGGACGAATCCGATGCCCAGGTCCCGCACCGTGGGCAGGATTTCCTGCTCGGGGTCCCGGGACCAGAGCGAATACTCCGTCTGCACCGCGGTGACCGGATGAACGGCATGGGCGCGGCGAATTGTCTCGGGCGCGGCTTCGGAGAGTCCGTAGTGACGGATCTTCCCTTCGGTGATCAGCTCCGCCAGGGCTCCTGCGGTTTCCTCAATGGGCGTGTCCGGGTCCATCCGGTGCTGGTAATACAGATCGATGTAGTCAGTCTTCAGCCGCTTTAACGATCCCTCAACGGACAGCCGGATGTTCTCAGCGCTGCCGTCCAACCCGCGTCCGCCCGCACCACGGTGCACCATGGTGCCAAACTTCGTGGCGATCACGGCTTCATCCCGCCACCCCGTCAGTGCCTTGCCGAGCAGTTCCTCGTTCGCATACGGCCCATACATTTCCGCCGTATCAAAGAAGGTCACGCCCAATTCCCGGGCCCGGTGAATGGTCTGCAAGGATCCGCCCTCGTCCTGCCCACTGCCCGTATAGAACGCCGACATTCCCATGCATCCCAGTCCCAGTCTGGAGACTTCGAGCCCCTGCGATCCCAATGCGATGTTCTTCATGGCGTGCCCTCTTCCCGTAGCGATTCCCCAGCACCTACGCTAGAACCCGCAGGGCCCCCTCCGTCAAGTGCCAGCCGCCCGCCGGATCAGGACCCGCTGGGTTGAGGATCGACGGGGCGCGGCCTGGCTCCGGGCAGCGCATGGCCGAGCAGGTTCTTAATATGCTCCTCAGCGCCGGGATCGCTTTGGACGGCGGCAATATTGGCCTGGCTGACAGCCTCGACCACTTCGGCGCGGGCAATGGTAATGCCGCGCGGGGCATCGATGCCCAGCCGGACGCTGTCTCCGCGCACATCGAGGACGGTGATGACGATGTCCTCCCCGATGAGAAGCTTTTCACCGAGCTTGCGTGTAAGTACCAGCACTGTTTGACCCTATCTTGTTTTGGCCGAACGCAGCCTTTGCGCAACGGCAGGGGTGTTAACGGGCGACGGCGGCGCTTCAGACACCGGGAAAGCTCCCGGACCGCGCTGCTAGAGATCAGCAGCGGTCCCCGGTCCGCCGTCGATCCAGCCGATCGGCAGACCGAGCTCGTGGACCGTTCCGGGCGTGAGCGTTTCCATGCTTCCCAGCACCGCCAGGGCGTCGGCCTCCACAGCCCAGCCGACCCGATCCACCCAGACGGCGGTATCGGCCTGTTTACGTGCCGCATCGACCACCACCCAGATCTGATCCGCTTCCACCTCGCTGAGCGCGGCCGACGGGACCTGCCCGCCGGGGGTGAGGCCGAAGGCGATGACCACCGTACGCCCGGCCGCGGCACCGGCTGCCCGCGCGGCGGCGAGACCAAGACGCCCGGCCACGTGGTCCACGCTGACGGCCTTAATGGCGCCCGCCGTCCTGATTTCCGCGGATTTGAGCACTCGGCGCATGGAACGAGCAACGTCCATCGGATCCGTCGCCAGGCCGACGATCATCACCACCTTGCCGGCACCGGAAAGCAGGACGGGTGCGTCCGGGGCCCCCGGAGTGCTCGCCGCGGGGACCGTTGTCGCCAGGTCCGCCAGGAGCTCGGCAAAACCCTGGGAGGCGGTGGAAACGGAAGGGAGCTCCTTCTCCCGAGAGGTTTCCGTACTGCCGAAGGCTCCATCGGCGTCGTCGGCATCCTGCAGCAGCGCGCCGATCCCGGACTCTGTTGGCATCCCGGCGGACTCCGGGGGCTGGCCGGCACCCTTCTTCGCCTTATCGGAGGCGGCCGGCCGTGAACCCGGTTCTCCCGGAGCCGGCACTGCCCCCTCGGGCGCTGCGGCGCCGTCGTCCACCTCCACCACAACTTCGAAGAACTGCCGGGCAAAGAACCCGCCCAGACCCCCCTCGGAGACCTTCTCCGCCGAGATGATCCGCGCTGTACTGCCGTGGCTGTTGAAGAGCCGCCATTCAATTCCCTCCAGCGACTCCCCCCTAAGCTGAAATCTGCTCGGCACCGCGCACCACCCCTACCGTTTCAATGGCGACGTTCGCCGCCGTCGCCTCCTGATACGACAGTACCGGCAAGCCGGCGGACTGCGCCGAGACGAGGCGCCGGATGGCCGGCCGCAACGCGGGCGCGCAGACCAGGACCACGTCCCGGCCCATCGCGCCGGCGGCGTCGACCGACGCTTTCAGTGAGTCCAGCACGTTTTCAATCCGGCCGGCGTCCATCACAATCTGCGTGCCGTGCTCGGAGACCCGGACCGCCTCCAGCATGGACTGTTCCAGCAACGGATCGATCATGATCACGGACAACGTCTGGCCATCCAGGTATTTGGCCGCGAGCGCGGGGCCCAGCGCCTGCCGGGAGGCCTCGATCAGGCCCTCGGGGTCGGTGCCCGCCTTTGCCCGCAAGGTCAGCGCCTCGTAGATGCGCGGCAGATCATTGATCGGCACCTGCTCCGCCAGCAGTCCCTGCAGGACGCGTTGCACCTCGGCCAGCGACAGGGTCCCCGGAATGAGCTCTTCCACGGCGGATGGATTGACCGCCCGCACGCCGTCCGTCAGCACCCGGACGTCCTCGCGGGAGAGCAGCCGTGCAGCGTTGTCCGTGACGATGGCGGACAGATGCGTGACCAGCACGGAAACCCTGTCAATGACGGTGGCCCCGGCCATTTCTGCGCTGTGCCGCATTTCCGCCGGAATCCATTTGCCGGCCAGGCCGAACACCGGCTCGGCCGTGGTGATCCCGGGCAGCCCGTCCAGGTTCTCCCCGAGTGCCAGGACCTTGCCCCCCGGCGCGCTGCCGCGCCCGGCTTCCACCCCGGCAATCCGGATCACATAAGTGCCCGAAGCCAGCTCTACGCTGTCGCGCGTGCGCACCGGCGGAACCACCAGGCCCAGCTCCATGGCAATTTTGTGCCGCAGCGAGCGCACCCTGGCCAGCAGGTCATCGGAGGCACCGGAGACCAGGTCCACCAGATCCGGAGCCAGCAGAATCTCCACCGCGTGTACGCGCATCGCTTCGATCAGGTCCTCGGTGGTTTCCGAGCGGGGAACGGCGGCTTCCTGCGCTGCCACGGCAGCACTGGCGGCCTTCTCAGCGCGGTCCTTGGTCTTAATCCGCTGCGATGCCACCAGTAGCCCCAGGCCCACCAGCATGAAAGGAATCACGGGCATACCCGGAATCAGTCCCATCGCGATGGCGGCCAGACCGGCAATCTGCAGGGCCGTGCGGGACTGCCCCAACTGGGAGGACGCCGTGCTGCCCATATCTGATTCGGCATTCGAGCGGGTGACGATCATACCGGTGGAAACGGCCATCAGCAGCGCGGGAATCTGGGTGACCAGGCCGTCGCCGATGGTCAGCAGTGCGTAGGTATTGAGCGCATCGGTGATGGACATCCCGCGCTGCGCCATACCGATGGCGATTCCACCCACCAGGTTGATGACAATGATGATGATGCCGGCAATGGCATCACCCTTGACGAATTTGGACGCGCCATCCATGGCACCGTAGAAATCCGCCTCCGCGGAAACCTCGGCCCGCCGCTCACGCGCTTGGACGTCCGTGATGAGACCGGCGTTGAGGTCCGCGTCAATGGCCATCTGCTTGCCCGGCATTGCGTCCAGGGTGAAACGCGCGCCGACCTCGGCCACGCGTTCGGCACCCTTGGTCACCACCACGAACTGGATGACCACCAGCAGCATGAAGATCACCGATCCGATGATCAGTG
>JBBSSN010000241.1:0-4014 GCA_038242035.1 Actinomycetales bacterium | reverse complement strand
GGCGCAGCAAAATGTTCCGATCGGTACCGAACTCGTCCTGCGCGACGACGTTTCATTCAACCCTCAAGCGTGACCTAGGAGGTCAACATGCCCGAATACCTGACTCCTGGTGTATACCTCGAGGAAACCAGCTTCCGGTCCAAGTCCATCGAAGGGGTGGCCACGTCCACGTTCGGCATGGCCGGCCTCACCTGCTACGGTCCCACCCCGTATTACCTCACCCCGCCGGGCTCGGATCCGCTGCCGATGACGCCGCAGCCAACGCTGGTCACGAGCTTCACGGAATTTGAGCGCGCTTTTGGCGGCCTCGACAACGTCGGTTTAGCTGACGAAAGTAATTATCTGGCGTTTGCGGCCCGGGCATTCTTCGGCAACGGCGGCCAGCGGCTCTACGTTGCGCGTGTCTTTCCGTTCGCGCTCGCAGCCGCTGCCATTGACCTGACGAAGAACTTCGCCACACTACCCATCCCCGTCGCGCCGGCTGTCCCGCCCGGCGGCCCACCCGCGGCGGCGCCCGTCGCCACCTGGCGGGCGCGCTGGCCCGGGGTCGCAGGCAATGATTTCAACGTCAAGGTCAGCCTGCAGCGCAGCAAAAACGTCCTCATCGGTGCGGCAGCGGCGGCGGTGCCGGGTGCACCCGCGAAACCCGGCGTCCTGCAGGGTCTGGGCCCGGCCACCGTCGTGGAGCTCTTCACCGGCAGCGGGGAGATTCCGCCCGGAACCGATCCGAAGACCGGCAAACCGAATGCCCCCGCGGCCGGAAACCTCCGGATCGTGGGCAGCGACGGCACCGGAAACCAGACGCTCACCGATCCCGCGACGGGCACCGCAACGCCCGTCCCGGCGGACGGCACGCGGGCCAGCCACCTGACCGTCACCGTGACCGTCGTGTGGGGACGCCGGATCGATGTGTATCCCGGACTTGAGCTGGGCACCATCCATCCGCGGTCCATCGCCAAGGTGCTGCAGGCTGTCGACCCCACCGATGAGTCCAGCCTGGTCTGGCTGGACCTGTCCAGTGCACCGCCGTCGCCCGCGGACCTGCTGGCGGCCCTGCTCACCCTGAGTCAGCCCACCTATCTGAGCGGCGGCACGGAAGGTGCGGCCCTGAGCGCAGAGGTCATCAGGGGCGAAAGGGCCGACCCGGATGACGTGAATCTCGCCGCGACCGGCCTCGAGGCGCTGATGGAGGTGGAGGACATCGCCATCGTGGCCTCGCCGAACGCCGTTGGGTTGTCCGAGGCCGACCACAAGACGGCCGTGGACGACCTCATCGCGCATTGCGAGGCGCCGCGCGCCTACCGCATCGGCATCATCGACCCGCCGGCAGATCAGTCGCTGTCGCAGGTCCGCACGTTCCGGTCCCAATTCGATTCCACCTACGCCGCCCTGTACTACCCGTGGGTGGAGATCGTGGATCCCAGGGTCAGGGTGGATCCCAGCGCCGCACCGGCGCATCTGGACCTGCCGCCGTCGGGCTTCACCGCAGGCATCTACGCCCGGAACGACGTGCAGCGCGGGGTCCACAAGGCGCCGGCCAACGAGGTGATCCTGGGCATTACGAAGTTTGTCCAGAATGTCACCTATGACCGGCAGGCAGTGCTGAATCCGGAGGGCATCAATGCCTTGCGGTTCTTCGAGGGCCGGGCCAACCGGGTCTGGGGGGCGCGCACCGTCAGTTCCGATCCGGAGTGGAAGTACGTTAACGTGCGGCGTCTGTTCATCTATCTGGAGCACTCCATTGATAAGTCCACCCAGTGGGCGGTCTTCGAGCCGAATAACGAACGGCTCTGGGCTTCGATCCGGCAGTCCATCGAGGATTTCCTCCTCGTGGTCTGGCGTACCGGCGCCCTCATGGGCACCAAACCGGAGGAAGCGTTCTTTGTGCGCTGCGACCGGACCACAATGGCGCAGAACGACCTGGACAACGGCCGGCTGATCTGCCTCATCGGGGTCGCCCCAACCTATCCGGCAGAATTCGTTATCTTCCGCATCGGTCAGTGGACCGCGGATGCCCAGCAGGGCTGAGGTGAGGTGAGTCATGGCAATTCGAAACAATCCTTATGGAGCGTTCAACTTCAGGGTCAAGCTCGGTGACGCCGGCGGTGAGGAACTCATTGTCGGCGGGTTCTCCGATGTGAGCGGGCTCGGCAATGAAATCAAATACTCCGAGTACCGCAACGGCAATGACGCGGACAACCATGTCCGCAAGGTACCCAACGTCAACAGCGTCGATGATGTGACGCTTAAACGCGGGGTGATCGGTGATCTGCGCCTGTTCAGTTGGCTGCAGGCCACCAGCCGGGGTGAAATCCAGCACCGGACCGTCACCATTACGCTGCTGGACGAGCGCCGCACGGCCGTCTGCAGCTGGATCCTGCACGATGCACAGCCCAAGAAATGGGTGGGCCCCAGCCTGACCGGCAAGGGGGGCGGTGAGGTAGCCATGGAGGAGCTGCACCTGGTCGCCGAAAGCATTGAATACCAGTCCACATGACCGCCGGGGTGCAGCTGGGCCGACCGGGCATTTACCCGCTGGGCGCCGGTGGGGCGCGGCGGGAGCCGGGCTTCGAACCGGTGCGCCTGGATGAGGCCGGCTTTGTCGGCGTCGCCCTCCGCGGGCCCGTGGATACGCCGGTGCCGTTGCAGAGTTGGTCCGACTTTGTCCGGACCTTCGGCGCCTTTGAACGGCCTCCCCAGGCACCGGACCGGCTGCTGCCCTATGCTGTGCAGGCATTCTTCGCCCAAGGCGGGGAGCGCGCCTGGGTGCTGCGCGTCGCTCCCCCGCCGGACTGGCCCGGTGGTAACGCGGAGTCAGCCACTGCGAGGTTCCGGATCGGCGCGGGGACGTCCGGCACCGGCACGTTGGCTACGGGCCGCTTGGACTCCAGTGGCTTGGACTCCAGTGGCCGCCAGCTGGCCGCCGCCGGCGAGGGAACATGGGCCGACGGGCTGCGGATCCGCTTCGGTTTCGAGGTGCGGCAGTCCTTTGACAGCAGCCTGGATAGCGACGGCGGACTCAGGCTCCCAGCCGGGGCGGCACTTGCACCGTGGTCCCTGCTGCGCCTGCGCCCGCTGGACCCGCCGGGACCGGCGGGCCTGGCCTGGCTGGCGGGCGAACGCCGGACGAACCCGCGCACCGCCGGCCGGTCCGCCGTGCTGGAGACACCATCGGCAGCGCCGGGCACCACGGCCGGAGGTGCGCTGGGGTCACTGTCCGAACCGACTGCCGCGTCGGGCAGCGGGCTGGAAAAACAGTCCAGCCCGTATGCACCGGCCGGCAGCCGGCTGGGCGTCGACGTCGTCACGGGGGTGCTGGAGGTCGCCGAAACGGACGCCACCTTGCGCGGCGGCGAACGGTTGGCCGGGTTGGGCTTCAGGCCGGGGCACCCGCGGTTTGTGCCGGAGGTACTCGCTGCCGAATCCGTACTGCTGCGGGCTGCCGGGGACTGGGGCGGGCCGGACCCGCTGCCTGATCTACGGCTTAATGACGCCGTCGTGGAACGGATCCATCCGGGCTCGGACCGCAGTCCGGGAATAGCCTTCGGCAGTTTCTTTGACGACGGTCCGGCGGACCAGGATCCGCTGGATGAATCCTGCCACCGCGGTGTGGACGCCATGGGCCGGGAACCCCGGATCGGTCTGCTGTGCGTGCCTGACCTGTACTGGCGCTCGGCTCCGCCGTCCGCCGACGTGCCCGCACCCGGTCCGCCCGCACCCGCTGCCACCCGTCCGTGCCGTTGCACCGACCCCCGCAGTTGCCGCGGCCCCTGGGGTGCCGCGGATGGCTGCGGACGCGCCGGCATGGCGCAACAGGATCCGGACTACGCCCCCTCGGACGATGCCCCGCCGGGCCTCGATGCCCGCGACCCAGCGGACCTGGCCGAAATACTGCAACGGCAGGCCCGGCTGGTGGAGGTGGCGGCGCTGCGGCACCGCTTCGTGGCGCTGCTGGATGTGCCGGCCGGTCTGTCGCAGCGGCAGATCCACGACTGGCGTACCGCTTTCGACAGC
>JBBSSN010000240.1:0-4020 GCA_038242035.1 Actinomycetales bacterium | reverse complement strand
TCCGTCCCACTGTCACGGTGATGTCCACGTCGCCGGGGACCAGTTCGAGTCCCACGGAGAGCGTCTCCGTCCGGACCAGTTCGGCATTGGCGTGCAGCGCGTCAATGACGTCCTGCGGGCCGGAAACCGTCGTGAAAATGCGGTCGCTGACCTGCAGTTCAGCGTCCTTGCGGGCCTGCTGGATGGAGCGGACCATGTCCCGCGCCACGCCCTCGGCTTCCAGCTCGGGGGTGAGCTCGGTATTGAGCACCACGAACCCGCCGCCGGGGAGCATTGCAACCGCCGCCGTTACGCCGCCGTCGGACTGCGCCACCACTGTTTCCAGCGAATATTCCTGCGGTTCCAATTCCAGGCCGCCGGCGGTGACGGTACGGTCCGCGCTGACGGACCAGTCGCCTGATTTGGCGCCCTTGATGGCGCGCTGGACGTCCTTCCCCAAGCGCGGGCCGGCCGCCCGGGCATTGACCACAAGTTTCTCTTCGATGCCGAAGTGCTCCGGCGCTGCGTCCGAGGAATCCAGCAGCCTGACGGTGCGGATGTTCAGCTCGTCCGCGATGACGCCGGCGTACGCTGCCAGGGCGGCGGCGCCGGGGACGACGACGGTCAGTTCCTGCAGCGGCAGGCGCACCCGAAGTTTCGCGGCCTTGCGCAGACTCGAGCCGGTGGAGCAGATCACCTGTGTGCGGGTCATCTGCTGCACCAACTCCGGGTTGTCACCGAACATCTGCGCGTCCGGCCAGTCGGTCAGGTGCACCGAGCGTTTGCCGGTCAGTCCGCGCCAGATTTCCTCGGTGACCAGCGGCAGCAGTGGCGCGGCCACCCGGCAAACGGCTTCCAGCGCCGTGAAGAGCGCGTCAAAGGCGTCCCGGTCTTCGTCGAAGAACCGCTGCCGGCTGCGGCGTACATACCAGTTGGTGAGCATGTCCAGGTAGCTGCGCAGCTCACCGCATGCCCCGGAGATGTCATAGCCGTCCAACGCCTGGCTAATCCCCCGGACCAGCTGCCCGGTCTGGGACAGCAGATATTCATCCAGGGGATCGGTGTAGCCGTCATAGCGGAGCCGGGCGTCGTAGCCGGCCCCGTTCCCGGCGGCGTTGGTGTATAGCGTGAAGAAGCTGTACACATTCCACAACGGCAGAATGACCTGCCGAACGCCATCCCGGATGCCCTGTTCGGTGACGATCAGGTTGCCGCCGCGCAGGATTGGACTTGCCATCAGGAACCAGCGCATGGCATCGGAGCCATCCCGGTCCAGCACCTCGGACACGTCCGGATAATTGTGCAGACTCTTGGACATCTTCTGCCCGTCCGAGCCCAGAACAATTCCGTGGCTGACCACGTTGCGGAAGGCGGGCCGGTCAAACAGTGCGGTAGAGAGCACGTGCAGCATGTAGAACCAGCCGCGGGTCTGGCCGATGTACTCCACGATGAAGTCTGCCGGATTGTGCGTGTCAAACCAGTCGGCGTTCTCGAACGGGTAATGCACCTGGCCGTAAGGCATCGAGCCGGAATCGAACCAGACGTCCAGCACATCCTCCACCCGGCGCATGGTCGACTGACCCTGTTCAGGAGTCCTGGGATCGTCCGGATTGGGCCGCGTCAGCTCATCAATGAACGGCCGGTGCAGGTCCACCTGACCCTCCTTATTCAGCGGCAGGCGGCCAAAAGCGCTCTGCAGCTCGGCCAGGGATCCGTACACCTCCGTGCGCGGGAAATCCGGATCATCGGACTGCCAGACCGGGATGGGGCTGCCCCAATACCGGTTCCGGCTGATTGACCAGTCCCGGGCATTGGCCAGCCATTTACCGAACTGGCCGTCCTTGACGTTCCCGGGGATCCAGTTGATGTCCTGATTCAGCTCCACCATCCGCTCCCGGAACGCCGTGACCTGCACGTACCACGAGGAGACTGCGCGGTAGATCAGCGGGTTGCGGCAGCGCCAGCAATGCGGATAGCTGTGCTCATAGCTTGCCTGCCGGATCAGTCGCCCGTCGGCGCGCAGCACCCGGGTGATCGGCTTGTTCGCCTCGAAAACCTGCAGTCCCACGATCCCGCTGAGCGCACCGCCGGCGAACAGCGGCAGGAACCTGGCGCCGTCGTCGACCGACAGCAGCACCGGAATGCCTGCCTGCTCACAGACCTTTTGATCGTCCTCACCGTAGGCCGGAGCCTGATGCACGATGCCGGTACCGTCGGTGGTCGTGACGTAGTCGGCCAACAGGATCCGCCAGGCGTGCTGCGTGCCGTATTTCTCCGTGTCCTCGAAGGTATCCCAGAGCGGCTCGTATGCCAGACCCGCCAGCTCGGTGCCCAGGAGCGTTTCGGTGACCGCCTCCGCCGCCGCCGCGCCGTCGTCATAACCCAGATCCCTGGCATAAGCGGCCAGCAGATCCGAGGCGATCAGGAAACCGTTGCCGCTCGCCGCACCGGTCGCGATGCCGTGCGGACCGGCCGGAAGGACCACGTAACTGATGTCCGGGCCGACGGCGAGAGCCAGGTTAGTGGGCAGCGTCCAGGGCGTGGTGGTCCAGGCCAGCGCCAGCACCCCGGCGAGCCGGCGGGAGATCTCCGACTCCCCGGCCCTGAGCGGGAAACTGACCGTGACCGTCTGGTCCTGGCGCATCTTGTAGACGTCATCGTCCATCCGCAGCTCATGGTTGGACAGCGGCGTTTCGTCCTTCCAGCAGTACGGCAGCACCCGGTAACCGCTGTAGGTCAAGCCCTTTTCGTGCAGCTGTTTGAAGGCCCAGAGCACGGATTCCATGTACTCGACGTTGAGCGTTTTGTAGTCATTGTCGAAGTCCACCCAGCGTGCCTGGCGGGTGACGTATTCCTGCCATTCGCCGGCGTACTTCATCACGGAGGAGCGGCAGGCATCGTTGAATTTGTCGATCCCCATCGTTTCGATCTGCTGCTTGTCCGTCATACCCAGCTGCTTCATCGCCTCCAGCTCGGCGGGCAGGCCGTGCGTGTCCCAGCCGAAGCGGCGCTCCACCCGCCGGCCGAGCTGGGTCTGGTAGCGGGCCACCAGGTCCTTGACGTAACCGGTCAGCAGGTGACCGTAATGCGGCAGGCCATTGGCGAAGGGAGGGCCGTCGTAGAAAACGAACTCGTTGCCCCCGGGCGGCTGATCGGCCAAAGCGGAGGGCCGGTTGTCGATGCTGGCCTGGAAGGTGCCGTCCCGGGCCCAGTATTTCAGGACGCGCTCCTCGATCTCGGGGAAGCGCGCGGCAGCCAAAACGTGCGTGGCAGCGGGGCGGGGCGCGGCGCCGGATTCGTGCGGCGCAGGTTCCTGTGGTGCGGAGACTGTACTGGCCTTCGGGTAGTGGGTCATCTCATCATCCTGTGGGAAAAGTGAACAATTCTGCATTCAGGATGCGAGGACGGCGCCCATCCCGATCCGCACGGGGATTCCCACCAGGGGTTTTCCGCTGCGGTCCGGGCGGATACCGCGGTACCACCTCACTTACCGTCGCCGCTGCACTTTATGTGCCCGTCAGCGTCGGCCGCTCATTAGCTGCTGTAACGGGCTTACCCGTCCGGTTCTACTGATTCACGCCGTCTGCTGCGCAAAACTTTCTTCCGGAGGCTCACCGGTGATGGCCGGATCAATGCTGGTCCATCCAGTCTAGGCGACGGGCGGTGAAAGTTCCTATCGGCCAATGGCGTTTCGCGCTACTTGCGCGGCTAAGTCTGCCTGCTGCGTGAATTTTCCCGCCCGGCGGATCCATCGCACCACCTATGGACGGGCGCACCTGCTACAGCGGCCGCGCTGGTCCATTTCTGGTGCGTGAGCGCCCTGGGCAGGGGTCCTCCACTCCCATGTGAGGAGCCACCAATGTCGCACGGGCCACCCCGTGTCACGAACCGCTGCGGATAACCTTGTGCGCCGCTGCCTGGGCAACAGGACGGACGACGATCTGGTCGAGGTTGATGTGATGCGGAAGATTCAATGCATAAGCGACTACATCCGCAACGTCGCCGGCCGTCAGCGGCTTGTCCACGCCCGCGTATGTTTTC
>JBBSSN010000239.1:0-4023 GCA_038242035.1 Actinomycetales bacterium | reverse complement strand
GATTTCATCGACGAATTCACCTTCCCGAGCACGTTCGTTGCACAGAGCGGCCGGGCAGCCAAGGATGCGGATCTGGCGCAGAGCTTTCTGTCCGTGATCAAGGCCGCCAATGATTACCGGCATGAGAACCAGGACAAGACCATCACGGCGACGGCTGCCTTTCTCAAGCTCAAGCCCGAAGACATGGAGGCCCAAGCCGGCGTCGCCAAACTCTTCACCTCAGCGGAACTTGAGGACCTGACCAGGAAAGGCACCGTCGACAAGTGGTTCAAGGCCCTTGAGGAACAGTTCAAGACCGACGGTAAGATCCCCGAAGTCAAGGATCCCAAGTCCTTCTACACCGCGGACGCCTACATGGCAGCACCGAAGGGCTAAGACGACCCATGCAGAACGACTTACCCACCGCAGGCCGGACGTCCGGGAAACCACGCAACATTCTTTTCCTAATGACGGATCAGCAACGGACAGACACCCTTGGCTGCTACGGAAATACCACCGGCCATACGCCGCACCTCGATGCTCTGGCTGCACGCGGAACAACGTTCGACCGCGCCTACACCCCCACAGCCATCTGCACCCCCGCCCGCGCCAGCCTGCTGACCGGTCTGCAGCCCTTCGAGCATGGATTGCTGGCCAATTACGAATGGAATTCCGGCCACCGCGAAGAACTGCCCGAGGGCAGCCCCACGTTCTCCGCGGCCCTGGCCGGGCAGGGCTACCGGCTGGGTCATGTCGGAAAATGGCATGTGGGGCGGCACCGCGGACCGGAATTCTACGGATTCGCCGGTGAGCACCTGCCCGGAGCGCTGAATGTCTTCGATGACCCGGGCTACACTCGCTGGCTGGCCGGCAATGGCTTCCCTGAGTTCCATATTTCAGACCCGATCTACACCACTCGTGCCGATGGCAGCCAAGGCCATTTAATCGCGGGGGTAACTGACCAGCCGACGGAGGCAACGTTTGAGGCGTATCTGGCGGACCAGACCATCGCCAAGCTCCGGGAGTTCGCCGTCGGCCGTTCCGGCACTCAGGCTGAAGGCACGCAGACTCCAGATGTGGACCCTGCCGGCACTGATCCGACCGAGCCGTTTTTCCTGTCCTGCCATATTTTTGGACCGCACCTGCCGTACCTCATTCCACGCCAGTGGTACGACTTAGTTGACCCGTCCGCCGTCGAGCTCCCCGGTTCTTTCGCGGAGACCTTTAACGGCAAACCCCTGATTCAGCAGACCTACGCAAACTACTGGTCGACGGATTGTTTCAGTGTGGAGCAATGGAAAAAGATCACGGCAGTCTATTGGGGTTACGTGGCAATGATCGACCACCAGATCGGCAGAATTCTGGCGGTGCTCGATGAGCTCGGGCTCACCGACTCGACCGCCGTCATGTTCACGGCCGATCACGGAGAGTTCACCGGCGCACACCGGCTCAATGACAAAGGCCCCGCCATGTATGAGGACATTTACCGTATTCCCGCCATTGTGGCCGTGCCCGGTGGGACCGGAAGGCATAATGACGACTTCGTCTCGCTGATCGACTTCACTGCTACCTTCGTCGACATCGCCGGCGGCGACGTCAGCGGTATCCGCGGTGCAAGCCTGCTCCCCCTCGCCGCGGGGACCACGCCGGCCGGTTGGCGCCAGGACATCCTGTGTGAATTCCATGGACATCACTTCCCCTACGCCCAGCGGATGCTCCGTGATCGCTATTTCAAGTACATCGCAAACCCGGAGGGGCTCGACGAGTTCTATGATCTGCACGCGGACCCGGATGAGCTGAACAACGTCATCAACGTCCCGGCCTACCGGGACAATGTCCGCTCGCTGCGCCGCAATATGTACCGGCAATTAATCGCCCGCGGGGACAAGTTCGCCCAATGGCTTGCCTTCGCCGGAGACATCCCGGAAAACGAGCGGATCCGGCCCGTTACCGCCGTGGAACGGTTCATTACCTGAGGCACGACGACGACAGGGAGTCTGTGATGCGGACAGCAACGCATCAAATGCGGATTAGGTCTTTATTCCTAGCATCCGGACCGCGTTAAGTTAGCTGCATCACAGGCGGGCGGACGACAGGTCCGACCCCCAAAATCCGGCAACGGCGATGGGACTCTCCATGGACAGCCAACTTTCACGACGATCATTACTCAAGGGAGCCGGCGCGCTCTCCCTGGCAGCCGCGATCGGTGCGGTATTCACGCCGATGGCCAATGCTGCGGCCACGGCATCCCCCGCCGTCTTGGAAGCCCTTCGGCAGCGGTGGGTTGACCAGCTGACCGGGCGCACGGAGATAGTAGCCGGCGACGCCGACTTCAGCAGGGCCATTGCCGGGTTGGACAAGGCCGTGCAGGCCTCCGTTTCCCTGCTGGTGCCCGACGCGGGTGCGCGCACCCAGGTCTTCAGTGACACTAGCTTTACTGTGGATGCGCAAATAGTCACGGTCTACAAGCGGCTGGCACAGATGGCGACGGCCTGGGCCACCCCAGGTTCGGGATTCAAGGATGATACTGCCTTGCTGCAGAACATCCTGGACGGGCTGCGGGACAGCCACCGCCTGATCTACAACGCCGGTCAGGCCGAATTCGGCAACTGGTGGTCCTGGGAGATCGGCACGCCCAAGTCCCTCACGGACGCCATGTCGATAGTCCGCGACCACCTTACCGACGCTGAAATCGCGGACTACTGCGCCGCCGTCGACCATTTCATTCCGGACCCGACCATGCAGTTTCCGGACAGCCGGGGCAAGATTCCCTCCGAGGGCGCCAACCGGGTGGACATCTGCCAGGGCATCATTATCCGTTCCATCGTGGGCGGGGACACGTCCCGGCTCGCCGCGGCCATCACCGCGCTGGTACCGGTCTGGCAGTTCGTCACCAGCGGCAATGGCTTCTTCCGGGACGGCTCATTCATTCAACACTCCACCATCGCCTACACCGGCACCTACGGCGTGGTGTTGCTGGGCGGGCTCGCGAAGCTGTTCTCGCTGCTGGACGGATCAAGCTACGCGGTGACCGACTCGAGCCGGCAGATCCTCTTTGACCGGGTGGAAGCGTCCTTCGTCCCGCTGGTCTATAACGGCCAGATGATGGACGCCGTACGCGGACGGGCCATTTCACGCCAGACCGAGGGCAGCCACGACGACGGCGCCGGCACCATCGAGGCAATCCTCTGGCTGGCGCGCGCGGTGGACTACGTCACGGCGGCTCGCTGGCAGTCCATCTGTCTGGGTTGGATCCAGCGCAACACCTACAGCTCCCCGCTCGCAGGGGCCAGCATCCCGCGCACAGCCCTGGTCAAGCAGCTGCTCGGGTCCAAGGTCACGGTGGCGCCGGAACCGGTGGGACACACGTTTTTCCCGGCAATGGACCGGGCCGTGCACCGCGGCAATGGCTGGGCAGCCTCATTGGGCCTGTCCAGCCGCCGGATGACCTGGTACGAGTGCGGCAACGGAGAGAACAACACCGGTTACCACACCGGGGACGGCATGACCTATGTATACGGACCGGAGGGAAGAGAGTTCGACGACGCTTTCTGGCCCACCGCAAACCTCAACCGGCTGCCCGGGATCACCGTGGATGCCACCGTGCTCCCGCCGAAGGTGGAGGGACAGTGGGGGGCCAAGACACCGCAGAACGAGTGGACCGGCGGCGTGACCGGGGCCGGGTACGGCGCTGTGGGACAGCACATGATCGCCCCCGGCGGCACTGGGTTGAGTGCGCGGAAATTCTGGTTCTTCAGCCATGAATTCATTGTGGCTCTTGGCTCGGACATTTCCACCGGCAGTTCCGCTACGGTGGAGTCCATCATGGAGCACCGCAATCTTGGTGCCACGGGCACCAATGCGCTGCTCATTGACGGCAAACCCGCTGTCACCGTGGCGGGAATTGCGGAAACCCATGCCGGAGCAAAATGGGCTCATCTGGAAGGCGTCGGTGGCTACCTCTTCCTGGACGAGGCACCGGTCCAGGTCCTGCGGGAGAGCCGCTCGGGCAGTTGGAAGGACATAAACGTAAATGGCACAGCG
>JBBSSN010000238.1:0-4024 GCA_038242035.1 Actinomycetales bacterium | reverse complement strand
TTGACCACCCACTGCCCGTTGTCCACATGCGCATGCGTTTTAGTCCCGCCGGCATCGGAGCCGGCCTCCGGTTCGGTCAGACCGAATCCTGCGAGCGCCTTGCCGGAGGCCAGCATGGGCAGCCATTGCTGCTTCTGCTCCTCGTTGCCGAACCGGTAGACCGGCATGGCGCCGAGGGAAACACCGGCCTCCAACGTGATGGCCACGGATTGGTCCACCCGGCCCAGCTGTTCCAGCGCGAGGGCAAGCGCGAAGTAGTCTCCGCCCTGACCGCCGAATTCCTCCGGGAACGGCAGGCCGAACAATCCCATTTCAGCTATCTGCGAAACAACTTCATAGGGGAAGCTGTGCTCCTGGTCATGCTTGGCAGATACCGGAGCCACCACGGTGTCCGCGAAGTCGCGCACCATGTCGCTGAGATCCTGGTAGTCCTCGCTTAGTTCAAAATCAGGCATTGCTGGAAGCTCCTTCTGGGTCTGTATCTGCTGTTTCTGCCGTACCCGTCGTACCTGCCGTACCTGCCGGATGGATAGTCGCCACGACCTGATCGGCTCTGACCAGGTCCCCGGCCTTGACGCTGATGTGGACGGTGCCGTCCACGGAGGCCGTCAGCTGGTGCTCCATCTTCATCGCCTCCACCGCCAGCAGCGTCTGTCCGGCTTCCACCGAATCGCCATTGCTGACATTAACGGCGACGACGGTCCCGGGCATGGGCGAGCGCACCTGAGGATCCGCTGCACTCCCCTCCCGGGGAATTCCCGCCCGGATCCGCGCAGTGACGGCCTCACGGTCGAGCACGCGGAGGGAACAGGACCAGCCACCCTCGAAGAACCGGTATCCGACACCCGCACCCGTAACGGCCAGTTGATACCGGTGAACCTGGCCATCCACGATCACTTGCGTCGTCGGGATCCCCGCTGCCGACCCTGCCGGCTGCAACGTCGCCTGCCGGATTGGTCCATCGTTGACCTGAACCCGGGCAGCCAAACCGTCGCCCCGGCCGGTGACAGTCACCAGCGCGTGCGGGCCCGGACCTGCCAGCACCACCCGCCACGGAGCGTCCTCGCCCAGCCGCCATCCGTCGCGCAGCCCCCACGGTGAGGGCAGAGCGTGTGAATAGCGCGGTGTTTGGCGGTAAAGCAGAGCCGCGGCAATGTACTCCGGATCGGACACCTGGCGGAAATCGAGGCCGGGCAGCTTGCGTTCGATCAGTGTGGTGTCCAGCCTGCCCGCGCGGACGTCGTCGTCGTTGATGAGCATCCGCAGGTATTCGATGTTCGTCTCCACGCCCAGCACCACGTACTCGCTCAGCGCCCGATCCAGCCGGTCAAGCGCGGTGGCCCTGTCTTCACCCCAGGCGATCACCTTCGCAATCATCGGGTCATAGTTGGGGGAAATCTCCAGACCGCGGATCAGCGCGCTGTCCACCCGGATGCCCGGCAGCCCGGTAATGGACTCATCCAGTTCCAGCACGGTGCCGATGGAGGGCATAAAGCCGCGCTCCGGGTTCTCCGCATAAACCCGCGCCTCGACCGCATGGCCGGACAGTACGACGTCGGCCTGTGCCAGAGTGAGCGGCTCCCCGGCCGCGATGCGCACCTGCCATTGAACCAAATCCACTGCGGTAATCATCTCTGTCACCGGGTGTTCTACCTGGAGGCGGGTATTCATTTCCATGAAAAAGAACTCGCCCGGCGCATCATCGGAGACCAGGAACTCGACGGTGCCCGCGCCGGTATACGCCACGGACCGAGCCGCGTTGCACGCGGCCTCCCCGATCCGCGCCCGGATGGCGGCGCCGTCATGCTGGGAATCCAGCAGCGGCGAGGGCGCCTCCTCGACAACTTTCTGGTGCCGGCGCTGCAGTGAGCACTCGCGCTCGCCCAGATGGATCACATGGCCAAAATTGTCCGCCAGCACCTGAACCTCGATGTGCCGCGGTGAGGAAATCAGACGTTCCAGGAACAGCGTGTCGTCACCAAAGGCTGACGCCGCAACACGGCGCGCCGTCGCCAGCGTTGCCGGCAGGTCCTCGGCGCGCTCTACCACATGCATACCCTTGCCGCCGCCGCCCGCGGACGGTTTGATCAGCAGTGGATAGCCCACGTTCGCGGCTGCCGCGATCAGCTGCGCATCGTCCAGACCAGGCTCGGCGATACCAGGTACCACCGGAACGCCGGCCTGAACCACATGGTTCTTCGAGCGGATCTTGTCCCCCATGACGTTCAGGGCTTCCACGCCTGGGCCCATGAAAACTATGCCCGCCGCTGCCAGGGCCTGGGCGAAGGCCAGGTTTTCGCTGAGGAACCCGTAGCCGGGATGCACGGCCTGTGACCCCGATTCCCGGCAGGCGGCAATGATCGCGTCGATGTTGAGGTAGCTTTCGCTGGCGGCGGCTGGTCCGATGCAGACGGCCTGATCGGCTTCGCGCACGTGCCGGGCGCCGGCGTCGGCCTCGCTGTAAACCGCCACCGAGCGGATGCCCATGCGGCGCAGCGTGCGGATCACGCGGCAGGCGATCTCGCCACGGTTCGCGACCAGGACGGTATTGAACAGCGGGGTGTCTGTGGCGGGGGTACCGGCGGGGTTGCCGAAAGCGGTGTCCGCAGGGGCAGGTATGTTCAGGTTGGTCATGTGCTCACATCCGAAAGAGGCCGAAGGAGGTTTCGGGCAGCGGCGCCCGGGAACAGACATCCAGGGCCAGTCCCAACACCCGGCGCGTATCGGCCGGATCTATCACGCCGTCGTCCCACATCCGGGCGCTGGAGTAGTACGGACTGCCCTGATCCTCATACTGGGCTTTGATCGGCGCCTTGAACTCCTCCTCCTCCGCGGCGGTCCATTCACCCCCACGTCGCTCGATCTGCTCCCGCTTCACCGTAGCCAACACGCCGGACGCCTGATTGCCGCCCATCACCGAAATCCGGCTGGCCGGCCACATCCACAGGAAGCGCGGCGAATAGGCCCGCCCGCACATCGAGTAATTGCCTGCGCCGAAGGAACCGCCGACGACGACGGTCAGCTTGGGCACGCGGGCGGTGGCGACAGCGGTGACCATCTTCGCCCCGTTTTTGGCAATGCCTCCCCGCTCATAGTCCTTGCCGACCATGAAGCCCGAGAGGTTCTGCAGGAAAATCAACGGAATCCCGCGCTGATCGCATAATTCGATGAAGTGCGCGCCTTTGAGCGCGGATTCGCTGAAGAGCACTCCGTTATTGGCCACGATGCCCACCGGGTGGCCATGCAGCCGTGCGAATCCGGTGACTAGCGTGGTGCCATAGTTCATCTTGAATTCGTGGAAACGGCTGCCGTCCACCAGCCGGGCAATGATTTCCCGGGCATCGTAGGGGGTGTTGAGATCCGTCGGGACAGCGCCGTAAAGTTCCGCCGGTTCCGCCTCCGGCTCAATGCAGGTTTCGATGTCCCAGGCGGGCGCGGCCGGTTTAGCTAAGGTGGCGACAATGTCCCGGACGATCTGCAGCGCGTGTTGGTCGTTGTCCGCCAGGTGGTCGGTTACGCCGGAAATCCGCGAATGCACGTCCCCGCCGCCGAGCTCCTCGGCGGTGACAATCTCCCCGATGGCGGCCTTCACCAGCGGCGGTCCGCCGAGGAAAATGGTCCCCTGGTTCCGCACTATCACCGTCTCGTCGCTCATGGCCGGCACGTAGGCGCCGCCGGCGGTACACGATCCCATCACCGCGGCGATCTGCGGAATTTTGGCAGCGGACATCTTCGCCTGATTGAAGAAGATCCGGCCAAAGTGCTCCTTGTCCGGGAAGACCTCATCCTGTTTTGGCAGGAAAGCCCCGCCGGAGTCCACCAGATAGATACAGGGCAGCCTGTTCTCCAGCGCTATTTCCTGTGCCCGCAGGTGCTTTTTCACCGTCATCGGGTAATACGTGCCGCCCTTGACCGTGGCGTCGTTGGAAATCACCAGGACCTGGCGTCCGTGCACCAGGCCGATGCCGGCAATCACGCCGGCGCCCGGAGAATCGTCACCGTACATTCCGGTGGCGGCCAGCGG
>JBBSSN010000237.1:0-4027 GCA_038242035.1 Actinomycetales bacterium | reverse complement strand
GCGGGCCGAGTTGGGCTTCTATATGGGGGCACTAAACCTGCGGGATAGGCTGAACAGCAAGGGGCAGCAGATCTGTCTGCCGAAACCGGAGGCCATGACCCCGGAACTTTGTCTGTCTTTGTGCGGCCTATGCGATGCCTCCCTGGTCCTGACATCATCCCGACAGGTGGTAGGCAATGACGTCGGCGGCGACGGCAAGGCCCTGGTCATGGTGACAGGCGCCAACGAAGGCGGTAAATCCACGTTCCTGCGCAGCGTCGGGCTCGCCCAGCTGATGATGCAGGCAGGCCTGTTCGTCGTCGCCACGTATTACAGTTCAAGCGTCTGTGATGGCATCTTCACCCACTACAAGCGCGAGGAGGACACCAGCCTGGTCAGCGGAAAGCTGGACGAGGAACTGGCCAGGATGAGCGCCATCGCCGACGCAATAACGCCGAACTGCATGCTGCTCTTCAATGAATCCTTCGCCGCCACCAACGAGCGGGAGGGGTCCGGCATTGCAAGGGATATCATCCTCGCCCTGTTGGAATCGCGGATGCGGGTTTTCTTCGTCACTCATTTATATGACCTGGCGCGCGGGCTTTATGGCCTGGGGCTGCCGGAGGCTCTCTTCCTGCAGGCCGAGCGTCAGGAGGACGGAAAGCGGACCTTCAAATTGATTGCCGGCGAGCCCACGGCCACCAGCTACGGTGAAGACTTGTACAGGCAGATCTTCACGTTGGAGGTCCCGGAGCGGGTCCAGCGGGCATGATCCGGTATCCGAAACGGTACATCGCGGCGAGACATGACGGATGGAAGCAATTATAGGAAAGAGGACATGCCATGACCAATTTCAACGCAGCACTCACCTGCGGTGACTTCTCCCAGGGACGGTTAACGGCGGTGATCGACGTGCCAATGGGATCGTGTCTGAAGATTGAATGGGACCGGGACGCCTGCGTCTTCCATCTGGACCGCGTCGAGCCGATGATTTTCGCCAAGCCGGTGAACTATGGATTCATACCGCAGACTTTGGATGAGGACGGCGACGAACTGGACGTTCTGTGTGTGACACGGGAACCGCTGGTCACCGGCCTCGTGGTGCATGCGCGCATCCTTGGCGTATTGAATTTCCGGGACGGCGGGGAGATGGACTATAAAATAGTGATCGTCCCAGGGGATGACCGCGACGCCGGTGACCGGTGGCAAACCCTCGATGACCTGGGCGGGCGCTGGAAGCAGCAAATGGAGCACCACTTCGGCCATTACAAGGACTTCCAGAGTGGATCAGGTACCGAAGTGCTCGGCTGGGGATCACGCGAGGACGCGATCGCCGTCGTCGCCTCCTGCAGTGACCGCTGGCAGCAGCGGCGCGCCGCTCAATGAGCACCCGAACCGGCGCGCGGGCATGACCAAGGCAGGTCTTGCGGCCGGCACCCCGCAGATGCGCGCCTGGTCCTTCGTGCTGACCTTCGGTACGGTGAGCCTGCTCGCTGACTTTGTCTATGAGGGGGCGCGGTCCATCACGGGTCCGTTGCTGGCCTCCTTCGGCGCGTCGGCGCTGGTGGTCGGCGCCGTGACGGGTGCCGGGGAGGCCGCGGCCCTGATCCTGCGGCTGGTTTCGGGGCCGTTGGCCGACCGCACGAAGCGGTTTTGGGCGCTCACTATCGCCGGGTATGCGCTGACGGTCATCACTGTTCCCATCCTCGGTCTGGCCGGCGCGCTCTGGGTGGCCTGCCTGCTGGTGATCGCCGAACGGGTGGGAAAAGCGGTGCGAAGTCCCGCGAAGGACACCATGCTTTCGCACGCCACCGCGGTGACTGGACGCGGACGCGGCTTCGCTGTCCATGAGGCAATGGACCAGGTGGGCGCGGTCATCGGCCCGCTGACGGTGGCCGGAATGCTGGCCATCACCGGCGGGAAATATGGCCCGTCCCTGCTGGTGCTCGCCATTCCCGGAATCCTGGTCCTGGCCCTGCTGGTGTGGCTGCGTTCCCGCGTACCAAATCCGCTGGCCTACGAGGTGGACGACGTCCGTACGCCCGAAAACCGTACGTCCGCAAACCAGGCCGACGACGGCGCGACGGCCGGACAGGCGGCCGCGGAACCGTCTGCATCGTCGCCGTCGGAATCGTCGCCGTCGCCGTCGCCGTCGCCGTCGCCGTCGCCGTCGCCGGAATCGGTGCCGTCGGAACCGGCCGAATCGCCGGCAGCGACGCCGAGGATTCCGCTGCCGCGCGCGTTCTGGGTGTATGCCGTCTTCACGGGAATGACGATGGCCGGCTTTGCGACCTTCGGCGTCATCTCTTTCCACATGGTCGAGCGGCACCTGCTGGTCCCGGCAGCCGTACCCTTGATCTACGCCGCGGCCATGGCGGCCGACGCGGTGGCCGCGCTGGCAACCGGATGGCTGTATGACCGCGTCGGGCCCCGGGCCCTGATTATCCTGCCGGTCCTCTCGGCCCTGATCCCTGTCTTCTCGTTCACGTTGTACGTTCCACTTGTCGTGCTCGGCGCGCTGCTATGGGGCGCGGCCACGGGCGTCCAGGAATCCACGCTCCGCGCCACGGTGGCGGACCTTGTCCTGCCACGCCGCCGCGCGACCGCGTACGGAATTTTTGCCGCTATCCTTGGCGGCGCCGCCCTGATCGGCGGCACACTCGCCGGAGCGCTGTACCAGACCAGTATTGGCTTGCTGATCCTGGTCACGGCACTGATCCAAGTTGCTGCCCTGATTGTGCTCGCAATGGCACGACTGAACCGAAAGGAGGTCCCGACACGTGGACACTAGCGCGTCGCAGCCTGATCGTCCTCGTGCCGCGCCGTTCGGTCCGGGTTTGGTGTGGCCGTTTAACGCGCCCCCAGTTGTCGGTGCTGATCAGTGCGGGTAAGAGGCAGCGGGAGCCGGCTCGGGTCTGACGCCGGGGCTGAGGCCTAGGCAGAGAGGAAGGCAGGGCCGATGGGTGAGCGCAACGAAGGACACACTCCGGACACCTCGAAGGAGTGGGAGGTCCCGGCCGGCCGCGTTTCGCCGTTCGTGGTGCTGTGCGCGGTGGGATTCCTTGGCAGGCTCAGCTATGAGATGGCCAGGAGCCCGCTGACTCCGCTCTATGCAGCGCACCTTGGCGCACCGGTCCAACTCATCGGACTCATCGTTGCTGCGGTGACGATCACGGGCATCGTGGTCAAGTTGCCCGCCGGAGCCCTCTCGGACCTGTTTGGGTTTCGCCGGCTGATGATGGGCGGCGCCATCGTGAAGTCCACGGGCCCGTTTCTGTACCTTCTCGCTCTTTCCTGGCCGGCACTGCTGATCGTGCGGTTCTATCATGGCTTCGCCACTGCCCTCTATGCACCGCCGGCGTCCGCCCTGGTGGCGAAGGCCTACCCCGCTTCGCGGGGACGGAAGCTGGGGGTCTATAACGGCGCGGAAAATGCCGGCGTCGTCCTTGGCCCGGTGGTCGGCGGCATCGTCCTGACCCTGACCCTTTCCAACTTTTCGCTGTCCTTCGTTATCAGTGGCTTCATTGGAGTCTTGGCGCTGCTTGCCATGTTCAGGATGCCCAAGGACTCACTGAGCACAGCGCCACCGCGTGCCGCGGGGGAGTCTGGCCGGCTCGGACCAGCTCTTCACAGGGTTGCCACCGGAGTACACGAGATTATCGCCGACCCGGCCATTCGGCTGGTGAGCCTGGTGGAGGCCGTGCTTTGGTTGGGCATCGGCTCGTTACAGGCATATCTGCCCCTGTATTCCCTCAGCATCGGCCTGCCCACGTGGCAGATCGGACTCCTTGCCGGCGCGCAAGGAGTTGCTTCGGTGTGGAGCCGGCCGTTGATCGGCCGCTATTCGGACCGGTTGGCCTCCCGCAAGCCCTTAATCGTCGTCGGCTCGCTGCTATGTGTGGCGACCCTGATCGTCATCCCGTACTCTTCCAATTTCATCGTTCTCCTGCTGTTGAGCGTGGTCTTCGGACTCGGCACCGGAATCGTGACACCTTCGACGATGGCGATGATTGGGGATATGGTGACAAAAGGGAATTACGGCTCCGCG
>JBBSSN010000236.1:0-4035 GCA_038242035.1 Actinomycetales bacterium | reverse complement strand
GCGGATTCCCTCCAGCGGCTCCTGCTCCGCGAGGATCAGCAGACCGTCTCCGTGTTCGGCGTAACTGTGCACCGTAAGTCCGAGCTGCGTGTCGGAGCGGTACCAGACCTTGCCTTCCAGCGCGGCGCCCGTGCTCAGCTGCAGCGAATAGTCTCCTCCGGTCTCCGGCAGCCAGCCGGTGTCGATGCCCAGTGCTTCCCAGAGCGAGCGCGAAGAAGACGTCATCCCGTCGGCGAAGATGGTTCTCCGGGTGCCGTGCGGATGCCTTTCCAACGCGAAGCGCAGCTGCTGGATGAACATGGCCCAGCCCGCCGTGATATCGCCATCATAGGGAGCCCACTCGCCCGTCGCTTTGCCTCGGGTCATGGTCACGACGGTGCCATCCGCCACTGGTTTAAGGGTGAAGACGTCACCCATAGCCAGGTTCAGGCTCAGATGATCGGCCCCCTCTGTGACTCCGGCGTAGTAAATCTGGCTAATCTCGTCCGCCAGACTGTCCGACTCCCAGCCGTGCCATTGGGCCGTCCGCGCCGGCTCGCGAAGCATTCGCCAGACCTGCTCGGCATCGGCATTGATGTGTACTGAAAGCTCGTTGTTGCCCATAGCCCCGAATGTACCCGAGCCGGCGGACAGCGGCTAGGTCTCAGTGAGACTACGTCGCCGCGATTGGGGCGTCGGTCGCCATTGCGCACCGGGAGCCCAGCACCGCCGGGTCCCTGCGGCGAAACGTCGCTAAGTGCCGTTTTCGGCACGTTTTGGCGGCACTTAGCGACGTTTCATCGACTGCTGCCATTGGTGGGCACCTAGCGGGAGCGCTGGCGCAGCCGGTTGATATCCAGAATGACGACGGCGCGGGCCTCCAGACGCAGCCAACCGCGCTGAACGAACTCCGCCAAGGCCTTATTGACCGTTTCGCGGGAGGCGCCGACCAACTGGGCCAACTCTTCCTGCGTCAGCTCATGGGCCACCAGGACACCGTCCGTGGCGGGACGGCCGAAGCGGTCCGCCAAATCCAGCAGTGCCTTTGCCACGCGGCCGGGAACGTCCGAGAAGACCAGATCCGAGAGATTGTCATTGGTGCGGCGGAGCCTGCGGGCGAGGGCCTGCAGCAGCTGCATGGACACCTCCGGACGGTTACGCAGCAGCGCCTTGAGGCTTTCGTTCTTCAAGCCAGCCAGGCGCGTCTCGGACACGGCGGTGGCCGTAGTGCTGCGCGGCGCCGGATCAAAGAGCGCCATCTCGCCGAACAGCTCGCCGGGGCCGAGGATGGCCACGAGGGATTCACGGCCGTCGAGGGAGGTGCGGCCCAGCTTCACCTTGCCGGAGACAATGAAGTACAGCTGATCGCCCTGATCGCCCTCGCGGAAGACGGAGGCACCCCGGGAAAGATCCACCTCGGTTAGCTCATCCGTCAGCAGCCTGAATGCTTCGTCGTCGAGCGTGGCAAAAAGCGGTGCCCGGCGCAGTACCTCGATGTCCATAAAATCTCCTGAGTTCAAGTGTTTGGTCTAAAGCGCTCTTTCGATTGTTTCAGAAGTTTGACAGTTTTGTGACCAACTTGGCATCCGCGGTCATGCGTTGCGCCGCTGTTTTAGGCATTGTGCGGCACGGGGCTCAGTAGTAGGGCTGTCTGGTGCGGCGCCAGGACAGCTTTCGCATCGCGCGTTCCACCAGCTTTGTCCAGACCTTGTAGCGCCATGGGCTCAACGGCAGATCATAGGGGCCGCACCAATCGATGACGTTCTTGGTGAAGCTGGTCTTAAACAGACCCCTGCCATAGGCGGGATGGGCCTCATCCTTGAGCTGGTCGCTCGGCGGGGTGCCGCAGAAATCGTACTCCGTCACGCCCAGGCCCTTGAGCTCATTGATGGCGGTCCACTGCACCAGATGCGAATCGCCATATTGGGAGCGGGCCGGGAGGGAGCCGCCGTCCTTGTAGGTACCCTTGCGCCCATAGTTGAGCACGAAGGCACCCACCGACGGCTTGCCGTCTTCGTAGACAAAATACATCCGGCCCTGCCCGGCGTCGGAAAAGAGCTGCCAGAATTTCGCGTAGTACTCGAACGGCCGCAGCACCACATTGGCCTTGCCCTGGCCAACCTTGCCCATCAGGTTGTACATAATGCGGTAGGTATCCTCGTTTGCCGGAGCTTTGACCACTTCAACATTTGACCGGATGGCCTTCCGGACTGCATGCCGTCCGCGGCTGCCCAGCTTTCGCAGCAATTCCTGCGGTTCTTCACCGATATCCAGGATGGCGGTATTGGTGTTGGTCTGCACTACGGGGGCGCGGACCAGGCCGAGCCGGGTGAAGAGGGCGTGCTGGTGCGCATCCGCGGGAATATCGGGTTCGATCTTGAGGGCAAAGACCCGCATTCTGCTGGCCGCGATGAAGGTCTTGAGGGCCCGCAGCATCCCCGCCAGGTCCTCGGCCGCAGCGGCATCCGGGCCCTTGATCATGTACCAAAAGCGGCCCAACATGGGAAACGTCTTTTCCAGCACTAAGTTGTAGCTGGAGTAGTCCGGCGTTTCCAGGACCACGAAACGGGGTTTCCAGCCGGTGTAGTCCTTGATTGCGGCGAAGGATTTAGACTGCAGCACATTGCCGCCCTGCGGATTAGCGGTGACGTGCCCGTCCCAGCCGTCAATCTCGGCGGACGTGGCAAACCGTGCCGTGAACTCTTTCACTGTCGATTGTCCTGCCGGTAGTAAGGGGCTCAGTAGTAAATGCGCTTGAACAGCCGGTGCGACACTGACTGCGCAGCCCGCTCGCCGAGCCTTGTCCAAAGACCATAGGCCCGCTTGTTGATCACCTGGTCCAGGGTGCCAACGTAGGAGGTAATCTCGTTGGAGAAGCTGGTCTTGAATTGTCCCAGTCCGTAGCTGGGATGGTTCTTGTCATCGAGCTGATCGGCTGGCGGGGTGGTGTGCAGGTCATAGCTGAGGACGCCGCGGCCCTTCAGCGCCTTCATGGTCTCCCACTGCAGCAAATGTGCGGCGCCGGTGTTGTCATGGCTGCGCGAGCTGGCGCCGTCCTTATAGAGGGCCTTGGTGCCGAAATGCGTCACGAAGATCCCCGCAATCACCTCATCGTCAAGGTACGCAAAATGCAGGGAACCGTAGCCTCGCGCCGCGGCCTCCCGCCAGAAATTCTCGTAGTAGTCTGCCCCGCGCAGGTAAAAGCCAGCCCGCTCCGATGTCTCCTTGTACAGCGCATACATGAGGGCCGTCGTCGCCGGCTCGACGGGCACTTCCCGCACGGTCACGGCGTTCTTCTCCGCCTTGCGGACCGAGCGCCGTCCGCGCTGGCGGAACGAGGCAAAGACCGTCTCTTCCTCCGGCGCCAGGTCGATGATCACGGTGTGCACGTTCGGCTGGATGGCGCGGACGGGTAATAACGACGGCGGCAGGGACGTTCCGGCGGACAGCTCGGGTTCGAGCTTAAACAGGAAAATGCCGGGATGTTCCTGCGCGTATTTCTCATTGGCGCTGACGACGGCGGCCAGCGTCTCGGCAGAGCCGACACCGGGTCCCTTCGGGGAATACCACAGCTCGCCGATCAGCGGCACTTTCTTCACCAGATAGAGGGCGTAGATACGGTCCGGGCCGCCGTCGTAGACCATATAGCGCGGCACCCACCCGTTGGCCCGCTTCTGTTCCGCGAAGAACGTGCTCTGCAGCAATTCCCCGCGGTCCGGATTGGTCAGGACCAGGGCGTCCCAGCCGGCGAACTCCTCTGTCGTAGCGTCACGGAGCCTCACAGGGGCAGCCCGTAGATCATCGCAGTTGCAAACTTCTTCATGGTTCCATCCTAAGCGGCATGGCAGTCGTGCCGTCCGTGGCTTCCGCCGCCGGCCGTGCCCCCGTGGCCTCCGCCGCCGGCCGGCACCTCCCTGCACTCTTCGGCGCGGGACCGAGGGCAACTTGTCAGACTAAGCCGGTAAACTCGACAGTCCGGGACCGGTCGTGGTCCGGAGCAAGGACGGGCATGTTCGGATTCACCTGGCTGGACCTGGCGCTGCTGATTTGGCTCCT
>JBBSSN010000235.1:0-4042 GCA_038242035.1 Actinomycetales bacterium | reverse complement strand
GCGCGGCGACGGCTCGATCAACACTTTTTTGGGGGTGCATTCGAGCCTGTGCATGGGCGCCATTAACATGTTGGGCAGCGAGGAGCAGAAGCGGCGCTGGCTGCCGTCCCTGGCCGCGCTCGAAAAGACCGGCGCCTTTGCGCTGACGGAGCCGGAGCATGGCTCGGATTCGGTGGCGCTGGAAACCAGCGCTCGGCAGGACGGGGAGGATTTTGTGCTCAACGGGCACAAACGGTGGATCGGGAACGGGGACCGGGCCGACGTCGTCGTGATCTTTGCGCGCGATGTTGCGGATGGTCAGGTTAAGGCCTTTGTGCTGGAGAAGGGCGACGACGTCCTGGCGAAGGGCGGCGACGGCGCCTACCCTGCCGGGTACCGCCCGGTGGTGATCACCGGCAAGATCGGTAAGCGCGCCATCATGCAGGCAGACATCGTATTGGAGAATCTGCGGATCCCCGCGCGGAACGTCTTGGAATTCTGCAATTCCTTCAAGGACGTTTCACGGGTACTGACGGCCACCCGCGGCGGCGCGGCGTGGGAGGCCGTGGGGCATGGCATGGCGGCCTACGAGATTGCCGCGGGCTATGCCCTGGAGCGGGAGCAGTTCGGTAAGCCGATCGGCTCCTTCCAGCTGGTGCAAAGCAGGCTCGCCAACATGCTCAGCGAACTGACGTCCATGCAGCTGATGTGCACCCGGATGGCGGAGCTCGCCGAGGCGGATCAGCTGACCGGGCCGATGGCGTCCATGGTCAAAATGTCCACTGCACAGAAAGGGAAGTGGATCTGCGCCGAGGCCAGGGACATCCTGGCCGGCAACGGTCTGCTGCTGGAACGCCATGTGGCGCGGCACCTGACGGACATGGATGTGGTGAGCACCTACGAGGGCACCGATTCCATCCAGTCCCTGCTGGTGGGCCGGGACATCACCGGAATTTCCGCCTTCAAGTAAGCGATCTTCGGCGATAGGCAGATTAACCGGGCAGCAGCCAGATAGGCAGCAGCCAGGCAAACGCAGCAAACACGGAAGCGAGTTGTTCATGATGAGTGAAGTTTCACCTGGACCGGTAACGGTGGAAATGTTCGACGGCGTCGCGCGGGTCCGCATGGACCACCCGCCGGTCAATGCCTTGGGCCTGCCGCTGCGTAAGGCACTCGTGGAAGCATTATCCACAATTGCGGGCAATCCGCAGGCAACGGCGGTCCTGCTGACGGGGCAAGCCAAAGCGTTCTCTGCGGGAGCGGACATTACCGAGTTCGATGCAGTCGCTAGCTCGCCGGATCTGCGCGAGCTCGTCGCCATGGTGGAGGATTTTCCGCTCCCGGTCATCGCAGCCATCACGGGAGTGGCGCTGGGCGGGGGACTGGAGCTGGCGATGGCGGCCACCGCACGGATCGCCGACCCCGAAGCCCGGCTCGGTCTGCCGGAAATCACCCTCGGCCTGCTCCCCGGCGCGGGCGGCACCGGCCGCTTGCCGCGATTGGTCGGGCCGGAGCGCGCCCTTGACATGATCCTCAGCGGGAAGCCGGCCTCCGCGGCGCAGGCCCGCCAGGACGGGCTCGTCGACGCCGTTTTTGCGGACCCTGCCTCGAAAGACGGCGTTCGATGGGTGGCCCACTTCGCGCTGAACGGAGACCGGACGCGGACGCGGGATCGTCAGGACAAAATCGCCGGGGCGCACGCCGCGCCGGGAACCGTGGCAAAACTGGCGGCCGTGCCGCTGCACAAGGCCAAGGACCCCTATGCAGCTCAGGCCGCCGTTGACGCCATCACCGCCGGCATTGAAGTCTCCTTCGAGACCGGGGCGCAGGTGGAGCGGGAAAAGTTTGACGAGCGGCGCCAAAGCCCCGAGTCGGCGGCCCAACGGTACCTGTTCGCGGCGGAACGCGCGGCCCGCAAACCCAAGAACCTCGACCCCGGGGCCGCCATACGCGTGGCCCGGGCCGGCGTCGTCGGCGCCGGAACCATGGGCGGCGGTATTGCCATGGCACTGGCGGCGGCGGGAATTCCCGTCACCATCGTCGAAGCGGAACAGGATGCGCTGGACCACGGCCTGGCACGGATCGAGGAGAACCTTGCCACCTCAGCCGCGCACGGGAGCCGGACCGAAGCGGCGGCCAGCGGCCAGCGTGCTTTGATTGACAGCAGCCTGGACTACGCAGCACTCGCCCCGGCGGATCTGGTGATTGAAGCAGCCTTTGAGGATCTGCCGGTCAAAAAGGACATCTTCGCCGCCCTGGACCGCCATGTCCGCCCGGACGCAGTGCTGGCCTCCAATACCTCGTATCTGAACATTGACGCGCTCGCGGCCGGAACGGCCCATCCGGGGCGGGTGCTCGGTATGCACTTTTTCAGCCCGGCGAATGTGATGCCGCTGGTGGAGGTGGTCCGCGGCGCACACACTGACGCCGAAGCCCTGGCCACCGGCTTCGAACTGGTCCGCCGCCTTGGTAAGATGCCCGTCGTCGTCGGGGTCTGTCACGGCTTTGTCGGCAACCGCATGCTGGAGGTCCGCTCCGGGCAGGCCGAGCGGCTGCTGTTGGAGGGCGCGCTCCCCGGACAGGTGGATCAGGTACTGACGGACTTCGGTTTCCGGATGGGTCCGTTTGCCATGGGGGATATGGCCGGGCTGGACATCGGCTGGCGCAACCGTAAGGCGCAGGGCCGCACGGCTCCGGTCAGCGATGCGCTCTGCGAGGCGGGTCGATTCGGGCAGAAAACCGGCGCCGGCTACTACGCCTATGCGGGCCGTGAGCGCCGGGACGACAGGATCGTGGCGGAGCTGATCGACGGCGTTTCCGCGAAGCTGGGCATAGTGCGGCGGTCCATATCCGAGCAGGAGATTCTTCAGCGCCTGACGCTCCCGATGATCAACGAGGGTGCACGGATTCTGGCCGAGGGCATCGCGGACCGACCCGGGGACATCGATGTCATCTGGGTCAAGGGCTACAACTGGCCGGCCTACCGCGGCGGCCCGATGTGGTACGCGGACCAGTCGGGGCTTGCGCACGTCGTCGAACGCCTGCGGCATTATGCGCTCCTGACGGGGGACGAGTCACTGGAGCCGTCGCCGTTGTTGGAGCAGCTGGCCGACGACGGCGCCACCTTTGGCGGGTACGGCCGGTGAGTGCAGCTGCCGTGGACGGACGAAGCGCCCGCGCGCAGCGGACCCGGCGGATCATTGCCGACGCGCACATCGCACTGATTAACGACGGCGAACTCCGGCCGTCCGCGAAACAGATCGCCGCCCGTGCGGGCGTGTCGCAGCGCGCCCTCTGGGATAACTTCAAGGACATGGAAAGCCTGATGGCCGGCACGGCCCGGCAGCAGCTGGACCAGCAGGATGAAGTCTTTAAATCCGTCGAACCGGATGCATCCCTGCCGGAGCGGATCGAGCGCTACAGCCGGCAGCGTGCCGTGCTGCTCGAATCGGTGGC
Source organism: Actinomycetales bacterium (assembly GCA_038242035.1). Taxonomy (GTDB): domain Bacteria; phylum Actinomycetota; class Actinomycetes; order Actinomycetales; family Micrococcaceae; genus Arthrobacter_M. Next base: position 607 of record JBBSSN010000235.1, on the reverse strand, counting down.
GCCGCTGGCACGTGCGGCCGATCTCCAGCGCCCCTTTTCCCCGGCTCTGCAGGAGAACCTGCAGGAGAATCTGCGCCGGATCCGCGCCGCCTTCGAAGCTCTCTTCGCAAAGGAACTTGCTGCGGTGGAACCGGGGGACCGCGACCGGTTAACTCTCGCCGCCTGTGCCGCCGCGGACTGGGCCAGCTGGGAATTGCTGCGGGACCAGCTGGGGCAAAGCGTGGAGCAGACGCGCGAGGTGTTGCAGCTCACTCTGACCGCGCTGCTGAGCCGCGCTGCTGAACCGTCCCGCAGCGCCGCCCAGCAGACCGGCTCAGTCGAGCGGCCCGGGCTGACCGCAGCGCCCGCACAGACCCAACAATCCCGGAAGATATAAAGGAACAGCAAACATGAGCGTTTTATCACTGGCCGCAATCCTGGCCGAATCGGCGCGGAAATACCCGCAGAAGACGGCCGTCATCGACGGCGGCGTGCATTATTCCTACGCCGCGCTTTGGCAGCAGGCACGCAGCTACGCCGCGCAGCTGAAGGACGCCGGCCTCGCAGCCGGAGATGTTGCGGGCATTATGTCTCCCAACGTAGTGGAGTTCCCGCGGGCCTATTACGG
>JBBSSN010000234.1:0-4045 GCA_038242035.1 Actinomycetales bacterium | reverse complement strand
GGGTTCCTGGTTCACTTATGACGGTGATCAGCTCGGACAGGGCATGGAAAACTCCCGCCGGTTCCTGCGCGATAATCCGGAACTGACAGAAGAGCTGGAACGGCTGATCAAGGAAAAGCTGGGCGTAGGGGTCAAACCGGAGGCCGCCGATGACGCCGAACCCAAGCTTAAAGCCGTCGACGGCTTCTAAGCCGACGGCTTTGAGCGCAGTACGAATGTCAGGTAACCGGGGGCATGCCGAACTGGACCCGGATGCGGATCCGGCTGCCGTGGCGCGGGCGATCGTGCTGCGGCAGCTGACGAGTTCGGCCAAAAGCCGGCTGCAATTGGCCGACAAACTCGCCGAGCGTAACGTCCCCAAGGACGTCGCGGATGCGGTGTTGGATCGGTTTGAAGAAGTGCGCCTGGTTGACGACGCCGAATTCGCGCGAATGTGGGTCCGCAGCCGGGCGCAGACACGATCTCTGGCCCGCGGTGCTCTTCGGCGGGAGCTGACGCAGAAGGGTATTTCCGGTGATAGTGCGGAGCAGGCGCTCGAACAGCTAACGGACGATGACGAGCACCGCTCGGCCGCTGCGCTGGTTCGCCGCAGGCTGCGTCCTCAGATGGCGCTTACGGACCGTGCCGAACGGGACAAATATGTGCGCCGCCTGGTGGGCATGCTCGCGCGCAAGGGTTATGCGCCCGGTTTGGCGTTCGGCATTGTGACGGCGGAAATTGATGCTTACCTGGAGCGGTCGCAAGAGGACTAACAGCGGCTGCGGGAAACCGGTGCAACATGCGGTTATGCTGGTCGACATATGTTCATGTTCACCGCGCGGTTGAGAGTGATGAGTACAGCGGCCCTGCTGGCCGCTGTACTGCTGTCCGGTGCCGTGGTTCCGATCGCCTTGGCCAGACCTGCGAGCGCCGATGATGCAACTGTGCCGAGCGGATTTCCGTCCTGGCAGGACGTTCAGACGGCGAAACAAAACGAATCCTCCAAGGCGTCCGAAATCACGCTGATCAACAACCTGCTGGACGGGCTGCAGGGGCGGGCCGATCAGCTCGGTAACGCCGCGGTTAAGGCCGGAGCCGGTTATGCCGAGGCGAAAGCCGGGTTGGACTCTGCCGGCGCCAAGGTGGATTTACTGGCGGCGCAGGCGCAGAGTGCCGGAACGGTCGTGGCGCAATATAAGAAGGAAGCCGGTGCCCTGGCGGCGCAGAGTTACAAATCCGGCGGCTCAAGCCTTGGCCTGTTTGCCGCCCTTGACGCGTTGGGAAGCAAGGACGGTCTGCAGCGTCTGGATGTCCTGGGGATTGTCGCCGACAGAGCCACCGCTCTCTACAATAAGTCCACGGCGGCTCAGGGCACGGCCAAGTCGCTGGCCGACCAGGAAAAGGTGGCCAGGGCCGAGCGGGAGCGGCTCGCCGGCGAAGCCCAGCACAGCCTTGATGACGCCGTGGCGGCGCGGGCCGCTGTGGACGCCCAGGTTGTTCTCCAGCAACAGCAAAGCGGGCAACTGGTGGCTGCGCTGGCGTCCCTGAAGGACTCCACGGTTGCTACCGAAGATCAGTACCGCCAAGGCCAGGCGGCCATGGCGGTTTACGAAGCGGCACAGCAGGCCAAGCGGGCGGCGGCCGAGGAGCAGGCTCGGCAAAAGTCCGCTGCCGCAGCGGCTGCAGCGGCTGCAGCTGCTGTAGCGCAGTCGGCAACCAGCGGCGCCGCTGGAAGCCCGGCCGGGACAGGAAGCTCCAGCTCTTCTCAGACGCCGGCCCCCGCCACCTCGGGCTCTACCGCTGGTGGCGGCACCGGCAGTGGCGGGTACATTCCCGTAGACGTGTTGCTGCCGAACATTCCGGGAAACCAGGTCAATGATCCCGCGGGGGCGAAGGCTTACGCCTCGGCCCGATTGGGAGCGAACGGCTGGGGACAGGATCAGTTTCCTTGCCTGGTGCAGCTGTGGATCCAGGAATCCAGCTGGCTGACCAATGCGACTAATCGGTCCAGCGGGGCCTATGGCATTGCCCAGGCACTGTTGCCGAGCAAGTACGGCTCGCAAGGCAGCGATTGGCTGACCAGCTACCGGACGCAAATCGATTGGGGTCTGGGGTATATCCGGGATCGATATGGATCCCCCTGCGGCGCCTGGGACCACGAGGTCTCGCACAATTGGTACTGACTGAAGTCACTGGTTAACGACCACCGCGGCACAGGTCTTAGGCTGGTGGGGTGAGTTTGACCATTTCCGGCGTTGAAAATTCCGCCACCGACACCACGACCCGTCCGCGCACCTACCAGGTACGCACCTTTGGCTGTCAGATGAACGTCCATGATTCCGAGCGGATGGCTGGTCTGCTGGAGGCGACTGGCTTGGTTGAAGCTGCAGGCGGCCCAGCCGACGGACACTTCGAAAACTACGCGGACGTCGTCGTTTTCAACACCTGTGCTGTGCGTGAGAACGCCGACAACAAGCTCTACGGGAGCCTAGGGATGCTCGCGCCGGTCAAGAAGGCGCATCCGGGCATGCAGATTGCGGTGGGCGGCTGTCTGGCGCAAAAGGACCGGGACACCATCCTCAAGCGCGCTCCCTGGGTGGACGTGGTTTTCGGTACCCACAATGTGGGCTCCCTGCCGATTTTGCTGGAGCGTGCCCGGCATAACGGCGACGCGCAGTTGGAGATTCTGGAGTCGTTGGAGGTCTTCCCCTCCACCCTTCCGGCCAAACGCGATTCGGTCTACGCCGGCTGGGTCAGCATTTCGGTGGGCTGCAATAACACCTGCACGTTCTGCATCGTGCCCTCGCTCCGCGGTAAGGAGCGCGACCGCCGTCCGGGCGAAATTCTGGCCGAGATCCAGGCCCTGGTGGACGACGGCGTCATTGAGGTCACACTGCTGGGCCAGAACGTAAACTCTTACGGCGTGGAATTCGGTGACCGGCAGGCTTTCAGCAAGCTATTGCGCGCCTGTGGCGGGATCAAGGGACTGGAACGGGTGCGCTTCACCAGCCCGCACCCCGCGGCTTTCACCGATGACGTGATCGAGGCGATGGCGCAGACGCCGAATGTCATGCCGCAGCTGCATATGCCCCTGCAGTCGGGCTCGGACAAGGTCCTGAAAGACATGCGGCGCTCCTACCGGTCCGCAAAATTCCTGGGCATCCTGGACCGGGTCCGGGAGCAAATGCCCCATGCGGCAATTTCCACCGACATCATTGTCGGCTTCCCCGGCGAGACCGAAGAGGATTTTCAGGCGACCCTCGATGTGGTGGAACGGTCCCGGTTCGCCACCGCGTTCACTTTTCAGTACTCCAAGCGGCCCGGCACGCCCGCAGCGGAGCTGCCGGACCAATTACCCAAGGCCGTCGTTCAGGAACGTTTTGAACGTCTCACTGCGCTGCAGGACAGGATAGCCGCGGAGGAAAACGCGCTCCAGATCGGGCGCACAGTCGAGGTCATGGTGACCGCTCAGTCCGGGCGTAAGGCAGCCCAGACCCGTCGTCTCTCCGGCCGTGCCCAGGACCAGCGCCTGGTGCACTTCTCCGTGCCCGACGGCGGCACAGTTCCGCGCCCGGGCGATCTGGTCACGGTGACTATCACCTCGGCCGCGGCATTCCATCTGGTGGCCGACCCTGAGGGTGGTGCAAACTACAGCGTCCGCCGCTCCAGTGCCGGCGACGCCTGGGACCGCTCGCAGGCGGATTCCTGCGGCGCGCCGTCCCCAGGGCAGGCCGGGCAGGCGGGTTCCGATGGGCTGCGGAGGGCTGTGGCCCTTGGCATGCCGGCGCTCCCGGCACCGCTGGCCGGTTAGGCGTGCCTGCGCACCGGCCCGTCGTCGCCGTCGTCGGTCCTACCGGGTCGGGAAAGTCCGACCTTGCGGTCGCCGTCGCCCTTGAGCTGGACGGCGAGATCGTCAATGCCGACTCGATGCAGTTTTACCGCGGAATGGACATCGGAACGGCCAAAATGCGCATGTCCGAGCGTCGGGGCGTGCCGCACCATCTGCTGGACATTCTGCAGGTCCGTGAAGAGGCCAGCGTGGCGGACTTCCAGCGGCTGGCCCGTG
>JBBSSN010000233.1:0-4066 GCA_038242035.1 Actinomycetales bacterium | reverse complement strand
GGTCCGTGGCGGAATCCGACCCGGCCGCTGGCGCAACCGCAGCAGTCATTGCACCCGCTGCCCGGCCGGCGTCGTACGCCTTCCACTGCGCCTGCACGTCCCTTTCCGCCTTGGTAGCCAGGAAACCGGCCGGGGCGAAGATCCGTGCGGGCACGGCCTTGTCCTCCGTAACGTCCCCATTAAGCGTCGCAGCGTCCTGACGGAAGGCTTTCCACGTGACCAGCACCGAGGCGGCGATGACGACGATGGACAGCACCACAAAGATGATGGACAGCGTCCCTTGGACGAAGGTATTGCGGACCACGGCCTCCATCGCGGCGACCGACTTGGCCGTCCCAAAGGAGGTCTTCCCCGCATCCAGAGCGTCCTGGAAGGCGTTGTGCTGCGCCCAGTAGCCGACCGCAGGAACCGTGGAGAAGATCTTCTGGAAGGACGCCACGATCGTGACCACCGAGACGAAGGCCAGCGGCAAGGCGACGATCCACAGGTACTTGAAGTTGCCCCGCTTGGCCACAATGGTAAGGCAGACCGCCAGCGCGATGGCCGCCAGCAGCTGGTTGGCGATGCCGAACAGCGGGAACAGTGTATTGATGCCGCCGAGCGGATCCGTCACGCCCATGATCAGGATGGCACCCCAGCCGGCCACCATAATCGCGGTACAGACCCAGGACCCTACGCGCCAGGACGTGTCCTTGAAACGCGGGACAAAGTTGCCGATGGAATCCTGCAGCATGAAGCGCGCCACTCGAGTCCCCGCGTCCACCGCCGTCAGGATGAACAACGCTTCAAACATGATGGCGAAGTGATACCAGAAGCTCATCAGCGCGGGGCCGCCTGCGACCTGATGCATGATGTGGGCAAGGCCGACGGCGAGCGTCGGGGCCCCGCCGGTGCGCGAGACAATGCTTGTCTCACCAACATCGGACGCAGTCTGGGCGAGCGTCGCCGGGTCCACATGCACGCCGGTCAAGCCGAGCGAGTTCACGAAGGCCGCCGCGCCCTCAACTGTTCCTCCGGTAGCTGCTCCGGAGGCATTCATGGCGAAATAGATGCCACGGTCGATGGACAGCGCGGCGACGAGCGCCATGATGGCCACGAAGGATTCCATCAGCATGCCGCCGTAGCCAATGAACCGGCTCTGGCGTTCCTTTTCGATCAGCTTGGGCGTGGTCCCGGAAGCAATCAGCGCATGGAAACCCGATAGCGCCCCGCAGGCAATGGTGACGAACAGGAACGGGAACACGGAACCGGCAAAGACGGGGCCATCGTTACGCCCCGCGAACTCGCTGAACGCGGGGACGTTGATTTCGGGCCGGACCAGGACGATAGACAGCGCCAGCATCAGGATGGTGCCGATTTTCATAAACGTGGAGAGGTAGTCCCGGGGTGCCAGCAGCAGCCAGACCGGCAGAATCGCAGCGATGAAGCCGTAGACAATGATGCCCCAGGCGATGGTGGTGCGGTCAAGGTGGAAGAAGGCCGAGGCCCACTCGCTGTGGGACACCATTCCCCCGCCGATGATGGCCGCGATCAACAGCACGAATCCGATAATGGACACCTCCATGATCTTGCCCGGACGCCAGAACCGCAGGTACAGGCCGATGAACAGCGCAATTGGGATGGTCATCGAGACGGAAAAGACACCCCAGGGGCTTTCGCCCAAGGCGTTCACCACGACCAGCGCCAGGATGGCCACAATGATAATCATGATCAGCAAGCTGGCAATCAACGCCGCCGTGCCGCCGACCACGCCGAGTTCCTCGCGGGCCATTTGTCCCAGTGAACGGCCACCCCGACGCATGGAGAAGAACAGAACCAGATAATCCTGCACGGCGCCGGCCAGGACAACGCCGACAATGATCCAGATAGTCCCGGGCAGATACCCCATCTGCGCCGCCAGGATCGGGCCCACCAACGGTCCCGCCCCGGCGATGGCGGCAAAATGGTGTCCAAAGAGGACATTGCGGTCCGTGGCTACGAAGTCCTTGCCGTCCGCGTTGTACTCCGCCGGCGTGGCCCGCTTGTCATTGGGACGGAGCAGGTGCTTCTCAATATATTTCGAGTAGAAGCGGTAGCCGATCAGATATGTGCACACGGCCGCGAAGACGAACCAGATCGCGTTTACGGTTTCACCGCGGACGACGGCGAGCACCACCCAGGCGATGCCACCGAGTAGAGCGATGGCCACCCAAACGGCAATTTTCAGCGGCGTCCACTCATGCGCCCGTTCCTCCGCTTCTACGTCGACCGCCACCGGCGGCAGCTCGGGGTCCTGGACCAGGACGCCAGGCCCTGTCTCTCCTTGCACCGAGCGCTGGCTCATATCTCTCCCTCGAGAAGGTTTTGATGTCTTCGCATCGATTTCATTCCCGTAGAGCGTAACAAAGAACGCAGGGGCGGCTACACGTACGGCCGATTCCCCTACACGGTCAGCAGAATCTTGCCCATGTGTTCGCCGGAATCAAAGTACGCATGCGCCTGCCCCGCCTGGGCCAGCGGGAAGGTCTTATCCACCAAAGTCTTGACCTTTCCATTACTCACCAACGGCCAGACGTGCTCGCGAACGGCGCTCATAATGGCACCCTTTTCCTCCGTTGGACGGGCCCGGAGCGTGGTACCGATAATGGCTGCCCGCTTGGAGACCAGCATGCCCAGGTCCAGTTCCGCCGTCGCCCCGCCCTGCAGACCAATGATGACCAACCTGCCGTACTGCGCCAGAGCGTCCACGTTGCGCTGCAGATACTTTGCGCCCACTACATCCAGGATTACATCGGCGCCGTGTCCCCCCGTCCGCTCGCGGAGCACCTCGACAAAATCCTGTTCGCGATAGTTTATGGCGATGTCCGCACCGAGGAAGGCCGTCAAAGTGCTGGTCTTTTCCTCGCTGCCGCTGGTCGCCGCCACGATGGCACCCAACGCCTTCGCCAGCTGGACGGCCATGACGCCGATGCCGCCGGTGCCGCCATGGATCAGGACCGTTTCTCCAGCCTGAAGCTGAGCGGTCATGAACAGATTCGAATACACCGTGGCCGCCACCTCGGGCAGAGCGGCCGCGGTGACCACATCGACTCCGGCCGGGATACGCAGCACCTGCTCCGCCGACACCGCCACCTGCTGTGCGTAGCCGCCGCCAGAGAGCAGCGCGACCACCTTGTCGCCCTTGGAAAATGCCTTGGCAACATTGGGGCCAAAGCCGGCAATCCGCCCGGACACTTCAAGCCCAAGGATATCCGAAGCGCCGTCAGGAGGAGGATAAAACCCGCGTCGCTGCTGGACATCTGCACGGTTAATTCCAGCGGCGACGACATCGATCAACACCTCGCCCGGCCCCGGGACAGGTGCTGGAACCTCGCGCAGTTCCAGCATTTCCGGTCCACCCGGAGCCTTGATACCGATCGCCTTCATGTCACCCTCCACTGGTAAAAACTAATCTCTTGCTGTCACGTTACTGCGAGGCCACGTGCGGCACCGGCGGCAGGCCGCATAGGTGACCGATGAGGCTGCAGACCTATGAGGCCTACGAGCAGCCATCACAGCATAGACGTGATCTGCTGCCAATATCTTCACCCGTTGGGTCAACCTCCAAGGACCCGGATCACTTCGGGAGCATGCCCAGTGGTGTCTGGTGTGTCTAGTGGGCTGCTTCAGACTTCGCCGGTTTCCGAACAATAAAAGCTACGGGCGCGGGATGCACTTTCGCGCCGCGAGGTGCACGGGCGTCGGGCACCTACGGGTGTGGAACTGGCTTCTTTGCTTCGCCGCACTGCTTCAAATTCCTCCGGCTCCCATCCCCACGGTGCCGGGCAGCAGTGGGGCTGTGGAGGTGTAGCTGAAGCCCAGGGGTGTGGTGATAGTGACGGTGTGCCGTGGGGGCGTTCCGGTAGTTGGGGTTGTTCCGGGCGCTAAGGTAACTTCGGTCGCTGATTTATCTCTTGGTGCGGTTCGGTGTTGTGGGGTGGAGGTCCAGCCGGGGGTTTCTTTGCGGTAGTTGCAGCGTTCGCAGAGTCCTTGGCCGTTGAGTTCGCTGGTTTCCCCGCTGCCGGGCGGGTTTTTTGCGCCGGTTCCG
>JBBSSN010000232.1:0-4112 GCA_038242035.1 Actinomycetales bacterium | reverse complement strand
TCGGACGCCCTGCTCACTGGCCTCTAGCGCATCATCGATGGAATCCGCGGCGTCGTGGCTGTGCGGAACGAATAATCCATAGAAAAATCCCTTGATCCCGCTGGGATGCTCATGCGAATGGCCGTGTTCGTGCCCATGTCCGTGGGAGTCTTCGTGGCTGTGCTCGTGCTGGTCAGGATGCACGTGGTGGCCAGTGGGGTGAGTGCTCATGGCGCATCCGGGCTTTCGATGTGGTGGTGGCGGGGGGTGCCGCCCAGCGAGTGCTCCGCCTGGAAAATGGCGTCGGTGACGAGCTTGCGGGCGTGTTCGTTTTCCAGCCGGTAGAACACCCGGGTGCCGTCCTGTCGGGTGGTAACAAGGCGTCCCAGGCGCATTTTCGCCAGATGTTGAGACACGGCTGCCGGAGATTTTCCGACCATGTCGGCCAACTGATTGACGGGCATTTCACCGTCCCGCAGCGCGAGAACTATCCGGACCCGCGTTGCGTCGGCGAGCATTGCGAACACCTCGACAGCAAGTTCGACGTACTGGCTGTCCGGCTCCCGGCCGCATATCCGTTTATCTGCATCCATACATAGGTTATTACACAGAAATGTCCCACTGCCGGCGCAGCCTTGAGTTCTTCATGGTCCAAGGGTGGCCGGTAAGATGGCTGTCAACCCAGCGGAAATAAGGAAGGATTCATGAGCAGCACAATGACACTGCCCGGCATCCGTTCCATCCTGCGCTGGGGACGCTTGCTCATCGTCGTGCTGGGTATCACCGGGGGAATCCTGGGTATGCACGTGATCGGCGGAACGCCTGCTGAATCAATGGCTCCAGCAGCCATGACAACCTCCGCAGCGACGGCTGATGCCGTAACGGTCTCCGTTCCGAACGCGCCGGTTGAACAGGTTCCTGTCATCTGTAGCTGTTCACCTGGCTGTCCAGGACCGATGACCATGGATGATGCCTGCATGCCCACCTTCGGTCCGGCGGGCATCATGGTCCCGGCGCCGCCTACGGTTACCCACCTGTATGGCGATATCGTGTCTGGGCGAACGCCGGCATTAACCGCGGTCGAGCGCATCCCCGATGGACCTTCGCTAAACCAGCTCTCCATTAGCCGAACGTAAACCGATGATCTGGCCGCCGCTATGCGGCCCGGCCTTCATCGACGCGCACTGATACCGTGCGCCGGCTATCCAGTGAGACTCCAGTTTTTAGTGAAGGACTTTACCCATGAAGAAGTTTCTGACCATTTCGTCGACGGTCGTTGCCGCGGCCATTGCCCTCGCCGGCTGCTCCGCCGGCACAGACAGCGGCAGTATGCCGGGCATGGATCACAGCGGCAGCTCGGCGGGCTCTGCCAGCACGAGCGCGGCGGCGTCCGCGACGATGGCCGGCGCCGAGTACAACTCTGCCGACACCACCTTCGCCCGGATGATGACTCCGCACCACTTGCAGGCCGTGGACATGAGCACTGTGCTGCTGACCAAGCAGGGCATCGACCCGCAGGTCAGTGCCCTGGCAACCAAAATCAAGGCGGCCCAGGCCCCCGAAATCGAGAAGATGACCGGGTGGCTTGCTGCCTGGAAGGAACCTGCAGCCATGTCGGGAATGTCTGGAATGACCGGCACGATGAGCGATGAAGAGATGAAAAGGCTCGACGCGGCGCAGGGCGCAGAGGCCGCGAAGCTGTACCTTTCGCAGATGATCACCCATCACGAAGGGGCAGTGGAGATGGCGAAGACCGAGGTGATCGACGGCAAGAATGCTGACGCAGTTGCGCTGGCGAAGTCCATCGTCTCCGCCCAGGAATCCGAGATCAAGGAAATGCAGGATCTGCTGACGGCCCTCTAAGCCAGGGCACGCCGTCACGGCCGGTGGCGCCCCGGGGATCCGGGTCGCCACTGGGACACCTTCTCTATTTCCTTGGAGCCCACTGTGAAAACACCTACCTTCCTTCCCCGCAACTATCGGTTGGCTGCCCCCGCGGTGCTGGGCGCCGTCGCCCTGCTACTCGCCGGCTGCTCGTCTGGATCCGACTCAATTGATCCCGCACCAACTTTCCAGAGTCTCGATACCCATATTCACGCCATCGCCGTGGTCCCGGCTTCGTCGGACGTCCTGCTTGCCACCCACGACGGGCTGTATAACGCCAGCAAAAAACACCCGGTTAAAATCAGCGACACCATTGACCTGATGGGGTTCACGGCTACGGCGGATCCTGCCGTGTTCTATGCCTCGGGCCACCCGGGAGCGGGATCGGCTCTGCCGGACCCCGTCGGCCTCATCAAATCCGTTGACTCGGGTAAAATCTGGAAACCCGTCTCCCGGCAGGGTCAATCGGACTTCCACGCCCTGACGTCCACCAGGTCAGGCCTGGTGGGCTACGACGGGACCTTGCAGACCAGCGCCGACGGCGTCAACTGGACGCCGTCGCCGTCGTCCTTCGCTCCCGCAGCGCTGGCCGGCAGCCCCGCCAGCACCGTTGTCCTGGCCACCACCGAACAGGGCCTGCAACGTTCCACCGACGGCGGAAAGACGTGGCAACCCAATCCCGGAGCTCCGATTATGCAGTACGCCGCCTTTGCAACCGCCAAGGACAAAGCAACGACGGACGCCGTGGGGGTCGCGCCGGACGGCACGGTGTACGCTTCCGTCGATGCGGGTCTGAGCTGGGTGCGAACCGGCCACATCAGCGGCCAGGTGCAGGCGATCGCAGCCGGTGAGGGAGAAGCGGGCAAGCCGCGGATCTGGGCCGCCATCAGTACCGGCGTCCAGGTCTCCACCGACGGCGGAGCGACTTTCAGCATGGCAGACACCCGGTAGCGCTATGAACATCGGAGGATTTTTCGCCACGACGGTTAGCTCCGGCGCGCTGCTGATCGCGATGCCATTGGCCTTGATCGCCGGCATCGTGTCATTTATGTCGCCGTGCATTCTGCCTCTGGTCCCGGGCTACCTCGGTTACGTTTCCGGGCTCACGGATCCGGGCCAGCCCAAGAACAGGCGCCGCGTCCTCGCCGGAGTTGGCCTCTTCGTGCTGGGCTTCGGGGCGGTCTTCACTCTCTACGGCGCGGCCTTCGGTGCCGTCGGGTCATGGCTCACCCGGTGGCAGGACCCGCTCATCCGGGTCCTGGGCATCGTCGTGATCGTCATGGGTCTGGTGCTGCTGGGCAAATTCTCCTGGCTCCAGCAGACCCGCAAACCTGCACTCGCCCGCCGCACGGGCTTGGCTGGGGCGCCGGTTCTTGGCATTGTTTTCGGTCTTGGCTGGACGCCGTGCATGGGTCCTACCCTGAGCGCTGTTCTGACTCTCAGCGTGACTTCCGGGAACGCCTGGCGCGGCGCGCTGCTGGCCTTCGTTTATTGCCTGGGACTGGGCATTCCGTTCGCCCTCGTCGCGATGGGGATCGGCTGGGTCTCGCGAATCCTCGGCTATGTCCGCAGGCACATTCGCGCAGTCAATATCGCCGGTGCCTCCATGCTCATTGCCCTCGGTCTGCTCATGGTGAGCGGTCTCTGGATGCAGTGGATCTACCAATTACAGGGCCTCTCCGGAACTTTCCTCACACCGGTTTGAAATTGCTCAACTCTTCATTATCAGTAAGGAATGGTTACCATGACCAGCCAGGTCACACGCCGCACGTTCATTGGACTCTCCGTCGCAACCACTGCGGCCGCAGCGCTTGCCGCCTGCACCGGCAACCCCGCTCCCACCCAGTCCACCGGCGCGGCGGCGCAACGAATCATGCCCGACAGTTCCTTGGTCGCTGAGTATGAGTCGCGCCGCACCTCCACCGGTAAGACCGTCAACGCGCACCTGACGCCGGCGGCGCTCAACACCAGTCTGGACGGCAAAGAGATCACCACCTGGGGCTACAACGGAGCCCTCGTGGCACCACTGATCCGTGCGGGCGTCGGAGACCTGCTGGAGGCAAAAGTCGCCAACGGGCTCACGGACGCAACGACGGTGCACTGGCACGGTTTGGCGCTCCGGAACAACGACGACGGCGTCCAGAACGTCACGCAGCAGCCCGTCGCTGCCGGTGCCGACTTCACCTACAGTTTCAAGCTGCCCCAGCCGGGAACCTACTGGTACCACTCGCATGTGGAAATGCAGCGGG
>JBBSSN010000231.1:0-4160 GCA_038242035.1 Actinomycetales bacterium | reverse complement strand
GATGCCCTGTGCGCACAGACGGACCCGGAAGCCTTCTTTCCGGAAAAAGGCGGTTCCACACGTGACGCTAAGAAGGTCTGCGGCTCCTGCAATGTGCGCGCCCAGTGCCTGGAATATGCACTATCCAATGACGAGCGCTTTGGCATCTGGGGCGGCCTGTCCGAACGTGAACGTCGTCGGCTTCGGAAGCGAGCGGTCTAATTCCTGCTGCAGTAAGAGTCACCGTCGTCGTCATTGCGCACGACGGCGGCCAATACCTTCCCCGAACCCTCGCGGCCATTGCCGCGCAGACCCGTTCCGTTGACGCAGTTCTCGGCGCCGACACCGGCTCGAGCGACGGCTCCCTGAAGCTGTTGGAGGACGCTCTGGGCAGGGGGAAGGTGATCACTCACTCGTCCTCCCGCGGCGGCTTCGGCTCCGCCGTTCAGGACGTCGTCCGTCAGTTGGGCGAACCGGCGGGAACGGACGCGGACCACGAGTGGCTCTGGCTTCTGCACGACGATTCGGCACCCGCCCCTGATGCCCTCGCGGAACTGCTGCAGGCTCTCGAGCGCGCGCCGTCGGTGACGGTAGCCGGCTGTAAACAACTCGATTGGGACGAACCAAGGAAACTAATCGACGTCGGTCTGTCCGCGAGCCGCTGGGCGGAGCGCATCACCTTGATTGACCGTGACGAACACGATCAGGGCCAGCATGACGGCCGCAGCGATGTCTTTGCTGTTAACTCGGCCGGAATGCTGGTGCGCAGGGACGTTTGGGAAAAGCTGGACGGCTTTGACCCGGCGGTGCCCGGCACCGGGGATGATATTGATTTCTGCTGGCGGAACAGGCTTGCCGGACACCGGGTCGTCGTGGTGCCGCGGGCCAGAATGCGCCACGTTTCCCGCCGGCAGCGCAGTGCGGACTCGCCGAAAGCGGCCCGTAAGGCGGAAGTCCACTTACGCCTCAAGCACGCTCCCTGGTGGCAGGTACCGTTTCTGGCCATCGGTGCGTTGTTGGGTGGCGTGTTCCGTCTCCTTGCCGGAATAGTGCTGAAGGAGCCTGGCTACGGCGCTCGCCAGTTCGCCGGCACTTGTGCCGCTTTGGCCCGGCCGCTGACCCTGCGGAGCAGCCGTGCCGCCGCCGCGCGGACGCGGGTGCTGCCGCGTTCGGTAATGGGCGGCCTGCAGGCTGGTGACCGTGAAATCCGGTCGCACCGGCGTTCGTTGCTGGACTCCTTTACTAACGCCGACGCGGACGATCCCGCGGATGACCGATCCGTCCAGCTCGTTCCCAGCGGAGACGCCGCCGATGACTTCGCCGCCCTGCACACCACCAATCGCCTGCCGGCGGCGACGGGAGCCGTTGCTGCGGTAGTGCTGCTGCTCGCCGTCGGCCTTCTCTGCCTGTACCGCCTGGTCGGTGCCGGAGCAGTGGCCGGTGGTGGCCTCCTGCCACTGTCCGCCGGAGTCGGGGAGATCTGGCACAACGCGTCGACCTGGTGGATTACGATCGGCGCAGGACTGCCCGGGCACGGTGATCCGTTCGGATACGTTCTGTGGCTGCTCGCGTTGGTCGGGGTGGGGAATGGATCCGCAGCGGTTCTCTGGCTGTTGATCCTGGCTCTTCCGTTGGCCGGACTCGGAGCCTGGTTCGCCGCCGGGGCGCTCACGCGGCACCGCTGGGCACGTTTTTCCGCCGCTGTTATCTGGGCCTCCGCCCCGGCGCTGCAGATAGCAATCGGTCAGGGGCGCCTTGGTGCCCTCTTGGCGCACATTCTAATTCCCTGGGTGCTGCTGGGCCTGATCCGCGCGGTCGGCGGGTCCGTTCTGCGGCGCGGCGCCGCGGTACAGCCGGCGGTCCGGAAATCAGCAGCGAGTCCTTCGCGGACCGCCATCGTTGGCCCGGGGCGCCCTGGGAGCGGGCACGTACCCTCCTGGACGGCAGCAGCCGGTGCCGGACTGGGACTGGCCATCATCACGGCCTCCGCGCCGTCGCTGTTGCCGAGCGCCGTCATCGGTATTGTCTTTGCGATGATCTTTCTGCGCAGGCGGGGGCGGACACTGTTCTGGGCCTTGCTGCCGAGCATTGCGCTGTTTGTCCCCTTTGTCATGTCCACGCTCAACCAGCCGCGGGCCGTATTCGCCGACCCGGGCGTGCCGCTGGCCTACACGAACGCACCGCTGTGGCAGCAAATACTCGGCCAACCGGTGAAAATCGGCTCCGGGGCGGGTATCAACTCACTCACGTGGTTCCCCGGCGGAACTTTTCCCTGGGCGCTGGCAGCGATGATCGTGGTAGGGGCGCCGGTCTTGCTATTGGCGGTCTTCGCCCTGCTGATCAAGACCCGGCGATCCGGCATGGTGCGGGCGCTGTGGGCCGTCGCCGTACTGGCGCTGCTCAGCGGTTTCTTCAGTGGAAGCATCGCCGTTGCCTTGGGTGGGACCTCACTGGTCACGCCGTTTAGCGGTCCCAGCGTCTCACTGGTGGCTTTTGCGCTCCTCGCAGCCGCGCTGCTCGGTGTCGACGCGCTGCTCGGGACCGGGGCGCTGCTGCAACGGGCCCGCAGCAGTGCGGGATCTCCTGCCGGTGCCCGGCGTTCCGGTGCTTACCGTGGCGCAGCCGTTCTGGTTTCGGTCCTTCTGGTGATCTCACCCGCGGCCAGCCTGGGCCTATGGGTAGCGCAAAACCTCGCGCACGGAGCCGCTCAGAGCACGACGGCGACGGATCCGGCACGCGCGCCGCTTGGGCAGGATTCGGGCACGCAAAGTGATATTACGAACGTGGGCGTGGAAACCGGCGCCGTTGATGAACAGTACGGGGTCAATACGTTGATCCGTCCCGGGTCCGCACGAACCCTGCCGGCCACGGCGACAGACCGCGGCAACGGCCCGGAACGTACCCGGACCCTTGTCCTGAGCATCAATTCCGACGCCAGCGTCAGCGCAGCACTGATGCGCGGCGCCGGCACCACCATGGATTCGCTGTCCACCATTGCCTCCGCCCGCGGAATAACCGGAGCCCCCGGTGCGGAATCCGTTCAGCGGGACGATCCAGCTGTCGCATCCATCCGCCGGGCCGTGGCTACGATCATGGCCGGCACCGGAGTGGACCCTCGGCCGCAACTGACCGGGCTTGGGGTTGGATTCGTGGTGCTGCACAACGGCGACACGGCCGCCGAGTTGATGGCCAGTCAGATCGAAGCCGTTCCTGGACTGGCCACCGTCGGACCCACAGACGTTGGCTGGCTCTGGCGGGTGACACCGGCTGCGGTGTCCGGGCCGACGCCCGAGGTCGGGTCGCGGGTGCGGATTACGGACCGATCCGGAGCGACGGTTTCCTACCTGCCCTCTGACGTTCTGAACGTGGATACGCAGATCGGGCCGGGTTCAGCAGACCGGCTGTTGGTGCTCGCGGAGCGGGCTGATTCGGGCTGGGCAGCCTGGCTGGACGGCAGGAAACTTACGTCCACGACCTCGGACTGGGCACAGGCCTTCACGCTTCCGGCATCCGGGGGCCACCTTGAGGTCCGCTACGAAAACCCCTGGGCGGGGCTGTGGGGCATTCTGCAGATCGTTGTGCTGGGCCTGACCGTGCTGATGGCGATTCCGATGCCCGCGCGACGACGGCGCTTTGGCCCGGGTTTCCCCGATACATCGGTGGAGGGTTCGCGATCCAGCGGCCCGGCCGCGGGTGGGGATGCGACCGTCGGAGCCGGTGCGGGTGCCCCGGCAGCGCCGGACGCCCCGACCAGGGCGGCAGCTGACCATGAGAGCGCGTTAGGCAAGGTAGGTCACCGTGGTTAAGGCATCGAAGGCATCAGCCCGGCGGCTGACGGAATCGGCGCAGGGGTCTGAGCAGTCTGGGTTGCCTGGCAAGGGACATCGGAGTGTTCGACGGCGCCCGGGCGCAGCCGCGTCGATCCTGGCCGGCTGCGGCGTCGCCGTGGTGGCCGTCGCGGTGGTGGCCGGCGGTTCGATGGTTCCCGGGTTTGCTGCCGCCGCAGTTGTGGAACCGCCGGCGGTGGCGCTGCCGGCCGGGCAGAGCACGGCCGCCTGCCCGGGGCCGGCGCGGCTGCTGGACGGCTCGGTGGCCGGAACGGATCCGCAGTTTTCGGCGGCCTCCAGCAGCTCCAGTTCCACGGTTACCGCCTTGGTGCTCAGCTCGCCCGACGGCGTGAT
>JBBSSN010000230.1:0-4193 GCA_038242035.1 Actinomycetales bacterium | reverse complement strand
GAAGGAATGCACGCCCACACGGACAACGACATGGCGCTCGAAGAAATCTACATTGTCACCGAAGGAACCGGACAGATGGAGGTCAGCGGTGAGACATTTGACATCTCGGTCGGGGACTCAATACTGGCCAAAGTGGGGGCCAACCATGACCTGCGCAACACCGGAACCGGGCCGCTGAAACTCGTGGTCATTTGGGGAGCACCGGGAGCATCGGATTTCTCGGGCTTCGGATCAGCAAAGCTGGCCCGGCAAGTGAGGCAAACCACGCGATTCCCCGCTGCCGGGTAACTCCTCAGCCGTAGTGCGGTGCAGTCCTCCGGCCCGGAATCTACAACCCGGGGTCAACGGGCCGCCCGAGGACCGCCAACGCGTCATCGGGCGTTTCGACCAGGTGCAGGTGGCTTTCCATGCCCCGCCCCTTGGCCAGCCGCTGGAGCAGGGGCCAGACTGGAAGAGTCTTTTCCCAGTACTCTTGGCCGACCAGGATCATCGGTGCCACCGCTTCCGGTGCAGCGTAGTAGTTTTCACACGCGTCCTGAAAAATTTCCTGAACGGTTCCGGCGGCCCCCGGAAGGAAGACAATGCCACCCGTGCAGCGGTTGAGCAGCACCGCTTCCCGGATGGAATTGGCAAAAAGTTTCGCTATACCAGTGGCAAAAACATTGGGCGGCTCGTGACCATAAAACCACGTCGGAATGCCCAGGTTCGCCGTTCCTTCGGGATAACGGTCGACGACGGCGAGGGCAGCGGCTGCCCACGTCGAGACCGACGGGCGGAAACTCGGGACTGCCGCCAGGGACTCCAGCGCACCGTCGAGGGCGCCGACGTCGTGCGCGCAGAGGTAAGCGCCCAGATTCGCGGCCTCCATGGCGCCCGGGCCGCCGCCGGTGGTGACCACAAATCCCGACCGCGCCAGCAGCCTGCCAAGGCGGGCAGCGTCGTCGTACTCCTTGCTGCCTCGTCCTGCCGCATGCCCACCCATCACTCCCACCAGTTTCCGGCCGGCCAGCCCGCCGCTGTCCACGGTTGAGCTGTCCACGGTTGAGGTGTCCGGCAGACCGTTGCCGAGGAGTCCATCGAGCGCATCGCCGATCGCATGGTCGTGCATGGCCGTGGCGAGCGTGGCATCCAGCCCGGGATGCACACCGGCGCGTAAGGTCCACTGATAAACGCGGGCGTCCAGCGTCTGCTCATAGGTGGTGGTCTTCACGCCGGCATACAGTTCCGCTCCGGTGTAGAGACTGCCCCGGTACGAGTCGAAGGGAATTCCAGGAAGGAACGGAAAGATCAAGGCACCGCGGGAGCGAAGATCCGACTCCACGCCAGCCGCGAAGCTGCAGCCGAGAAACACCGCGCCGGCCGCCTCCATCCGGGTCAGCACCGGGGTCCGGCCGCGCAGATCGAGGGACTGCAGGTGCCAACCATGCATGCTCGTGGCACCGGCTTCCACCAGCTTGTCGAACCGAAGCAGGTCAGCAACTTCCATGCTGCGGGGTTTGGACGAGATCGGTGCATTCACCGGTACAGCCTACTGGCAGTCCGCGGGATCGTGACCGTCCGACAACGTCCCGGCAAGGCCAAGATGGCCCGGATACGGCTAAGCAGCGATCACCAGGTGCGCGAAACCCCCGCCGTCCGGCCGGAATGCGGTGGACAACGGGGGTTTGGGCGTGCGGTGTCCACACCTGCCCTGGGTAAATTACAGGGCGGCGTAAATCTCGCGCAGCAGGGTGGCCGTCTCG
The DNA here is from genome assembly GCA_038242035.1 of Actinomycetales bacterium. Classification (GTDB taxonomy): domain Bacteria; phylum Actinomycetota; class Actinomycetes; order Actinomycetales; family Micrococcaceae; genus Arthrobacter_M. Next base: position 2,451 of record JBBSSN010000230.1, on the reverse strand, counting down.
GACGGCGTCTTGCCGACCTTGACTCCGGCGGCTTCGAGAGCTTCCTTTTTGGCCTGCGCCGTTCCGGCCGAACCGGAGACGATGGCGCCGGCATGACCCATGGTCTTGCCCTCGGGCGCGGTGAAGCCGGCAACATAGCCCACAACGGGCTTGGTCACGTGAGCCTTGATGTACTCGGCAGCCCGCTCCTCCGCGTCGCCGCCGATTTCACCGATCATCACGATGGCCTTGGTATCCGGGTCTGCCTCGAAGGCGGCCAGGGCATCGATGTGCGTGGTCCCGATGACGGGGTCTCCGCCGATGCCGATGGCGGTGGAGAAGCCCAGGTCACGCAGTTCGAACATCATCTGGTAGGTCAGCGTGCCGGACTTGGAGACCAGACCGATCGGCCCCTTACCGGTTATGTTGTTCGGCGTAATACCAACCAGGGCCTCACCTGGAGTAATGATGCCGGGACAGTTCGGCCCGATGATGCGGGTGATTTGCTGGCCGTTCGCATCCACCTTGGACTGGGCCAGCGCCCAGAACTCGGCAGAGTCCTGGACAGGCACGCCTTCGGTGATGACAACAACGAGCGGCACGGATGCCTCGATGGCCTCCACGACCGCGTTCTTGGTGAAGGCCGGGGGGACGAACACGATGGAGACGTCGGCGCCGGTTTCGGCGACGGCTTCCTTGACGGTGCCGTAGACGGGCAGCTTAACTGCACCGTGCTTGACGGTGGTACCGGCCTTGCGTGCGTTCACGCCGCCAACAACCTGGGTTCCGGCCTTGAGCATCAGGGCGGTGTGCTTGGTGCCTTCGCCGCCGGTGATGCCCTGGACGATGACCTTGGAATCTTTGTTCAAGAAGATAGACATATTTGCAAACCTCTACTTCGAAGCGTTGGCGAGCTCGGCAGCCTTGTCGGCGCCCTCGTCCATCGTGGCGGCCAGGGTGACCAACGGGTGGTTGGCCTCGTTGAGGATGCGGCGGCCTTCCTCGACGTTGTTGCCGTCAAGGCGGACAACCAGCGGCTTGTTCGCGGCGGAGCCCAGCTCGGCCAGTGCACCAACGATGCCCTTGGCGACGGCGTCACAGGCGGTGATGCCGCCGAAGACGTTCACGAACACGCTCTTGACCTGCGGGTCGTTGAGGATGACGTCAAGACCGGCAGCCATGACCTCTGCGGACGCTCCACCGCCGATGTCCAGGAAGTTGGCGGGCTTGACGCCGCCGTGGCCCTCGCCGGCGTAGGCGACGACGTCGAGCGTGGACATGACCAGGCCGGCGCCGTTTCCGATCACACCCACCTCGCCGTCGAGCTTGACGTAGTTCAGGTCAGCGGCCTTGGCCTTGGCTTCGAGCGGGTCGGCCGCTGCGGCGTCCTCCAGGTCAAGGTGGCCCGGGTGGCGGAAGTCGGCGTTCTCGTCGAGGGAGACCTTCCCGTCCAGCGCCAGGATGTCGCCGGCGCCGGTACGCACCAGCGGGTTGACCTCGACGAGCGTGGCATCTTCTTTCTTGAAGACGTCCCACAGCTTGATGATCACGGCCGCGACCTTGGGGGCCAGCTCCGCGGAGAACCCTGCGGTCTCAACGATCTCGTTGGCCTTAGCCTGATCGATGCCGACTTCCGGGTCAACGGCAACCTTGGCCAGCGCGTCGGGGCGCTCCACGGCCAGGATCTCAATCTCCACGCCGCCTTCCACCGAGCACATCGCCAGGTAGTTGCGGTTGGCGCGGTCCAGCAGGACGGAGAAGTAGAACTCCTCGGCAATGTCTGCACCCTGGGCGATCATGACCGTGTTGACGGTGTGGCCCTTGATGTCCATACCGAGAATCGCGGAGGCGTGCTCGAACGCTTCATCAGCGGTCTTGGCAACCTTGACGCCGCCGGCCTTTCCGCGGCCGCCGACCTTTACCTGAGCCTTGACGACGGTAACGCCGCCAATTTTCTCGGCTGCCGCTTTGGCCTCTTCCGGGGTGTGCGCCACGATGCCGGCAAGCACGGGGACACCGTGCGCCTCAAACATATCGCGCGCCTGATATTCAAACAGGTCCACAGGTTGCGTCCTTCTACGTCGAAGTAGTGTTCATTTCAATCTCGCGATTGGGGAGCGCCCGGCCTGCTCTTCCGGCTACGGAAAACAGACCAGCTACCCCATTGGAACTTTAGTCCAGGGCCGCGGTCCACCGATTACAGACTACCTGTTTAGTGGGCAAGCACACACGGGCCGCTGTCCGAAGCAGCCTCGGGAGCCGGCATGCGTCACACGGCTTTTGTCAACGGCGCATAACGCAGCAGCAGGCGTTTCTCGCCGACGTCGAACTTCACCTTTGCCACCGTCTTATCTCCGGCACCCTCCACCGAGAGCACCGTGCCGTTGCCGAAGCTGGTGTGATTGACCTTGTCCCCCACAGAGACGGCAACCACCTCCTTCTGCGGCTGCACCCGGCCGGCTGCGCTGCGGG
>JBBSSN010000229.1:0-4227 GCA_038242035.1 Actinomycetales bacterium | reverse complement strand
GATGCCGTGCTGCTCGCCACCGGCGGTTCCGGTGAGATGTTCGAGACCACGACGAATCCGGACGTGGCCACCGGTGACGGAGTCGCTGCAGCCTGGCGCGCCGGGGCCGCAGTGACGGACGCTGAATTCTTCCAGTTCCATCCCACAGCGCTCGCGGTTTCAGGTAGCTTTATGATCTCCGAGGCAGTCCGAGGCGCAGGCGCGGTGCTCCGGGATGACAGCGGTTACCGATTCATGCCGGACTACCACGCCGACGCTGAACTGGCTCCGCGCGATGTGGTGGCCCGGAGCATCGCACTTCACCTCTCCGCCACCGGAGCCGGCACGGCAGGGTGCGTGTACCTCGATGCCACCGGCGTGGAAGCGGAACAGGGAGCTGGCTATTTGGCGGCGCGGTTCCCCGGCATTGATGCCGCCGTTCGCGGATTCGGTTTTGATTGGACCCGCGAATTCCTGCCGGTGCTTCCGGCTGCGCATTATTGGATGGGCGGAGTGGCCACGGATCTGCATGGGCGTACCTCTTTGCCGGGATTATTCGCCGCCGGCGAGGTGGCCTGCACCGGCGTCCACGGAGCAAACCGGCTGGCATCCAATTCACTCCTGGAGGGACTGGTGTTCGCCCGGCGTTCGGTAACTGCCGTGTTCGCCGACTGCCTGGACGATGCCCGCCCCGCCGGCGCATTCCGCTCACATCCTGGCTACGACACCGAAAGTCTGACTGCAGTGCATGCACTGCCACCACTGCAGGCACTGCAGTCAGAAGCGCGTACACTACCCGTCTTCGATGTGCTGGACCTGCGCAGGCTGATGTCCAGTTGTGCCGGGGTACTTCGTGACGGCGCCGGACTCGAACTTGCCGCGAAGCAGCTGGACAGCTGGATGGCCGCAACCGGCTCGAAGGCGGATGAAAGGGACCCAGCCGGGCTACCGGGGCAGAAGGATCTTGAGCGCCGGAATCTGCTCACCGCTGCCGGTCTGCTGGTCGCGGCCGCGAGGCGGCGGTCGGGCTCTCTTGGCGCCCACTACCGCAGTGACTCGTGCGAACAGCAGTCAGTTGTACAAGCGTGCCGGCCCACCATTGCCAGGATCAAAGAAAGCAGCAGCTCATGAACGCCGTCGACCCCGGACTGCTCGTCGACCCCGGATTGCTTCCCCCGGCAGCCGTCCATAAAATCCTGACCGCGGCGCTGGAAGAAGATGCACCGTACGGGGACATCACCTCCGCGACGCTGCTGCCGGCGGACGCCGTGGCGACCGCATGGTTGGTGGCGCGGGAACCAGGGATTTTCAGCGGCGGCGGTGTTTTCGCCGCCATGATGCGCCTGACTGATCCGGCCGCCGAGGTTACTCTTCTGAAAGCCGACGGCGAAACCTTTGCTGCCGGGGACAGCCTGGCGAGCGTCACGGGGCTGGCTCAAGCGGTCTTGACGGCTGAGCGGGTGGCGCTGAATCTGACTCAGCGGATGAGCGCCATTGCCACTGCCACCGCCGAGTACGTCGCACTGGCAGCGGGTACGAAGGCACGGGTGACGGATACCCGGAAGACGACGCCCGGGCTGCGGGTGCTGGAACGCTACGCGGTCCGGTGCGGTGGTGGCTACAACCACCGGTTCTCGCTCTCCGATGCTGTCCTCGCAAAGGACAACCACCTGGCCGTGCTCACCAACTCGGATCCTGGTCTGCTCACGGCGGCGCTCGCCGGTGCCCGGGCGCGGCTGCCCCACACCGTTCACTTCGAGGTGGAGGTGGATCGGCAGGAACAGATTGAACCGGTGCTCGCGGCGGGTGTGGACACCATCATGTTGGACAACTTTGCGCTCGACGCGCTGGCCGCCGGGGTACTGCAGGTGGCGGGGCGGGCGTTGGTTGAAGCGAGTGGGAACGTCAATCTCAGTACCATCGCCGCCATTGCACTCACGGGGGTGGACATTATTTCCGTCGGCGCGCTGACGCACAGCGTTCGAGCCCTGGATCTGGGGCTGGATATCAGCGTGGACACCGGCCCGCGACCGTGATGTTTCTCGATGCAGCTGCCACTGGCCCGGTGCGCCGTGAAGCGATTGAAGCGATGTGGCCCTACCTGACGGGTCAGTTCGGGAACCCATCCAGCCATCATGGGCTGGGGGAGAGCGCGGCCGCCGGGCTGCGCGGCGCGCGCGAGGAAGTTGCGGGCGTGCTCGGCTGTCGGCCCGGTGAAGTCATCTTCACCGCAGGCGGCACCGAAGCGGGCAACCTGGCTGTCAAGGGAATCGCTCTAGCGCGCCGTTCCGCGGAACCAGGACGTCGACGGTTGCTGATCAGCGCCGTCGAGCATCCGGCCGTGCAGGAATCCGCCGCATATCTGCAACGCCGGCACGGATTCGACGTGGACGCGGTGCCCGTCGATGCTGACGGGCGGGTGCAGCCGGCTGTGTTTGCCTCACTCCTGGAAAAAGCAGGCCAGGAAAGCGGCGCGACCAACTCCACCGGTTCCGCCGGCATCACGGGGCATTGGGACGTGGCGATGGCCTCAGTGATGTACGCCAACAATGAGGTGGGGACCGTCCAGCCGATCCGTGAACTGGCTGCAGCGGCGAAGGCGGCCGGAGTTTACTTCCATACCGATGCCGTCCAGGCTGCCGGCTGGCTGCCGGTCAAGGTGGCGGAGCTGGGCGTGGACGCGCTGAGTTTGTCCGGGCATAAGTTGGGTGCACCGAAAGGCTCAGGTGTCCTGTACCTGCGCGGGAACGTACCGGCGGATCCACTGCTGCACGGCGGCGGGCAAGAGCGTGGAGCGCGCTCGGGCACGGAGAACGTAGCCTTTGCGGTTGCTTTCGCCACGGCATTGCGGCTGGCGGAGCTGGAGCGGGAGACTGCTGCCGCGCGCGTGCGGAGTCTGCAGAAGAAATTCATCGCAGAGGTTCTCCGTCGCGTTCCCGGTTCCATGCTGACCGGGCACGCAACCGAGCGATTGCCGACGGTCGCATCGTTTTGTTTTCCAGGCACCAGCGGGGAATCGGTCCTCTTGGAGCTGGAACGGCGGTCCATTCTGTGTTCCAGCGGATCCGCCTGCGCCGCAGGATCGGATGAACCCTCGGCTGTGCTGACCGCAATGGGAGTCCGGCGGGAAGTTGCCCAAACAGCCGTCCGCTTCAGTTTCGGCAACTCCGTCACCGAAGCAGAGCTGGGCACTGCGGCCGACGCCGTCGTGGGTTCTCTGGAAGCGATCGGCCGCCTACAGCCCGGCCGCTAATGGCAGCCTGCGCCGCGCTGCTTTAGCTATTGTGGATGCGGATGCGGCGGAAGATCCAGTAGCGCAGGAGCAGGAATCGGGTGACCGCGGCCAGGACATTTGCGGCCGTGATCACCAACAGTTCATCCAGAACCGACGCGCCCGGGGCTACGGTATGCAGCAGCCATAGGCTTCCGCTGGTCAGTCCCAGCGCCAGCAGCATGACCCACAGCCCCCGCCGCTGATCGCCGATCCAGCGGGCGCGTTCGGTAATGCCGAAGCTGTGTCGGCGGTTGAGGTCCGTATTCAGGACGGACGTGAGCACCAGGGAAACCAGGTTTGCCCACTGCACCCCGACGAGGGGACGGAGCAGCGCGAAAATCGCCACGGACGCTATGGTGCAGACGGCACCGACGATCAGGAAGCCACGCACTTGCTGACGAATCCCGGCGTGACCTTTGGTGGACGGCTGCACTGTGTCACCCGGCTGCACTGTGTCACCCGGTTGCACTGTGTCACCCGGCCGCGCAGCGGCTGGCTCGGCAGGAATTCGCATCGACATAGTTATTAGACTCTTCCACTAAACCCGGTCATTTCCAAGAATCACCTGTACCGCAGCTGTGACCCGACCCGGTAGAGGCGCCTAGACTACCCGTAACGCCCTGACGGGATTGCTGAGATCGCCCAGGCCCGCGATCCGACAGGTCACGGTGTCACCGGGGCGAATCTGCCGGCATTCGGCGGGAAACCCGGTCAAAATCACGTCGCCCGGGTGCAGTGTCATGAACGAACTCAGGTAGACCAGAATCTCGTCCACGCCCCAGCCCAGAGCGCTCGTGCTGGCCCCCGCCAGTTCGGTGCCGTTATGCACGATAGAGATGGCCGCGTCGTCGTCGTCGAAGTTGACCACGATCCATGGTCCCAGCGGGGTGAACGTGTCCTGGCTCTTGGCACTGATCCATAATTCATCGGATTTTTGCAGATCCCTGGCGGAAACATCGTTACCAATGGTGAAT
>JBBSSN010000228.1:0-4229 GCA_038242035.1 Actinomycetales bacterium | reverse complement strand
GGTGGCTCGCCGGATAACCTGGACCGAGTCCGGAAGGGAAGCGCTCGTCGCCGCCCGCACCCTATATAAAGAAGGGCTGGACCGCGTGGTGGGCGACTGGTCGGCAGAGAAGCAAACCCGGTTCATGGAACTCCTGCGGGATTTTAATCAGGACGTCGAGCGGCTCGAAGAGACCCCCTGGCCGCGCGCGGATCTGTAGACCGCAAGCCCTCAGCTATTGGCGGTGTGATAGATATCCCTTGTGACAAAGGACACCGCCGATCCGGGAAGTACCAGGCGGGTCACGACGCTTGCAAAGAGGAGAGTATTTGTCTCCCCTATAGAAAGCCGCCTCATGAGCATCGACACCGCTGCCGCCGTCGTCAATCTTTCCGCTGAAGACGTCCACGCCGAACTGATCCTGGACACCGTCGCCACCAATGCCCTCTTCCTTCAAGCGCGCACCGCCAACACGTTCACGGACGAGCCGGTGACGGACGAGCAGATGCGGGCCATCTACGAGCTGACCAAAATGGGCCCGACGGCGATGAACATCCAACCCCTGCGGATCACTTGGGTGCGTTCGGCGGAAGCCCGGAGCCGACTGGTTTCTTACATGGCCGGCAACAACGCCGCGAAAACTGCGACAGCGCCGATGGTCGCCGTCCTCAGCGTGGATACGGACTGGCACGAGCACTTCCCGACTTTCTTCCCGCACGCCCCTGAGCGCAAGGCCATGTTCGACGATCAAGAGACGCTCCGGACCGTCATGGCCGGCAATAACGGCCATATGCAGGCCGCCTACTTCATCATGGCCGTCCGGGCAGCGGGTCTGGCCGCGGGTCCGATGGCCGGCTTCGATACCGACGCCATTGATGCGGACTTCCATGCCGGCACCAGCCGGAAGACCATTATGGTGGTCAACATCGGCAAGCCGGGCGAGAACGCCTGGCTCGGGCGTTTGCCGCGGCTGGACCACGAGCTGGCCACCGAGACCGTCTGATCCAACGCCTTAGCGGCGGGCGTGCACGGCAGCCCGCCGGGGACTTGGTAGAATAGAGAAAAACGAGCATACAGTCAGCCGGGACTATGAGCCCGCCGCGGAAGGTAACAGATGCAGGCCTTAGGGCCGCGCAGCCCCCGCGCTCGAACCAGCACCGATTCAGCACCCACGGGTGCCGGCCGCGGCCTTCCCGCCTCCGGCACCACGCACGCCAGCCTTTGTAGGAGAAACAGCACCGGATGACAGTCATGGCAAGTGAAACGCAGAACGACCACCTCTTGAACCGTCGATACGATCCCAACATCGGCGCCGTGAACGAGCTCTGCGATTCCCTGCGGGACCTCAAGCCGGGCAGCGACGTCCCCTACGTCGACCCGATCCATGATGTGGATGAGTGCCGGATCCTGAGCCTGCACTCCAACATCGGTTCGGCACACGACTCCGGCTTCATCACCGCGGGCGACGGCGACGCAGCCGGGCGCCTGCTTGGCGTCCAGTGGCAGATCGGGCTCAGACCCGAATACATTATGCCTTGGAACGTGTACCCCTGGTTTACCCCGGGTGAGTGCAATGGGAAGCTCACGCCGGATCAGATTTCCGCTGGCCTTAAGCCCCTGCTGAAGCTTCTGGCCCTAATCCCCCGGGCATCGGCAATCGTGGCCCATGGGACGGAGGCCAACCGGCTTGCGGGCTTGCTGTTGAAGACCCAGAACCCGTTGATCTGGCGACGCGGACTCAAGACGTACAAGGTCCGCTCGCTTAGCGGCCGTTCCTTCGGTGGCTCTGCCACCAAGCAGGTCGAGTGGCTCGAGGAAATGCGTGTCGCCTACGCAGACGCCATGGCACGGACCGGACTCACCGTTCAGTAACTGGATCACCGCCGAGCACCCCCTACCCTCCGGCCGCCTGCTAAGGCAAGATCGGACTATGGAACCATCCGTCGCGTCCCCCATAAAGCCCATGCTCGCCAAGGCGATCACTGAGGTCCCGGAGCCGGACAGTGTCCCCGGCGGCCTAAGCTATGAGCCAAAATGGGACGGCTTCCGCGCAATCGTCTACTTCGACGGCAGTACGGTGGAAATCGGCAGCCGCGGGTCCAAGATGCTCACCCGCTACTTTCCCGAACTGGTGGCGGCCTTCGTGCGGCTCTTACCGGCGCCGTGCGTGCTGGACGGCGAAATCGTGCTGCGGAGCGGAAATACCGGCGCGGAGCACCTTGACTGGGAGGCGCTGTCGCAGCGCATTCACCCGGCAGCCAGCCGAGTGAACAAACTCGCCGAGGAGACTCCGGCCATCTTCATCGCCTTCGACCTCCTGGCCCACGGCTCGGACAGCCTCCTCCAGACGCCCTTCGGCGAGCGCCGCGCAGCCCTCGAAGCACTGGCCGGCAGTCTGGGCGACCCGATCCATCTCACCCGCAGCACCACGGACGTCGACCTGGCCCGCCGCTGGCTGGTCGACTTCGAAGGCGCCGGGCTGGACGGCGTCGTCACCAAACCCCTCAGCGCCGCGTACGCCCCCGGCAAACGACTAATGCTCAAGACCAAGCACCACCGAACGGCAGACGTGGTGGTGCTGGGCTACCGGATCCACAAAAGCGGCAGCGGCGTCGGGTCGCTCCTGCTCGGGCTCTACAACGCCGACGGCGAGCTGCGCAACGTGGGGGGCGCGTCGGCGTTCAGCGATGCCCGGCGGCTCGAGCTGATCGATGAGCTCGCGTCGTTGGTCCTCCGGGACGACGACGGCGCCATAGTCAGGGGCGAAACGGACCGGAGCCGGTTCTCCGGCAGCAAGGACGTTTCCTACGTGCGGCTCCGACCAGAGCGGGTGGCCGAGGTGCAATACGACCAGATGGAGGGCGCCCGATTCCGGCATACCGTGCAGTTTTTCCGCTGGCGTCCGGACCGCGAGGGAAGTTCCTGCACTTTTGAGCAGCTGGAACGTCCCATTGTCTATGACCTGAACCGGGTGCTGGTCTAAAACCGTCTACCCGGTCTTTCCGGTTTTCCGGGTCGCCCCGCCCGTGCCAGGCGCGCCGGACGTGCCCGACGAGTCCGGTTTACGGGCCCGGCTGGGCTGCACCCGGGGAGGCTCCCCCGGCATTTTCGGATAGTCCGGCGGAAAGGGCATCTCCCCGAGCCCGGCCGCAACATCGCGGTCCCACCAGCCGAGCAGTTCCGCAATGCTGCCGGGCTGCGCATGCATGTCAGCCCACGGGTCCCCGACCGTTTTGAGCCTCTCCGGCACCGTGGCAATGGTGTAATTTCGTGGATTGGCCGCTTCCACCTCTTCCCACTGCAGCGGGCAGGAGACCGGCGCATGCGCCAGCGCACGGGGGCTGTACGCTCCGGCCATTGTCCGGTCTCGGTTCGCCTGGTTGAAATCAACGAAAACCCGCTGCCCGCGCTCCTCTTTCCACCAGGCCGTCGTGACTTTCCCGGGCATCCGCCGCTCCAATTCCCGGGCCGCTGCGATCACCGCGTGGCGTACCTCCAGGAATTCGTGCACAGGTTCGATCGGCGCAAAGATATGCAATCCCCGGTTTCCGGAGGTCTTGATATACGCCGTCAGCCCCGCCTCCGCCAGCACGGACTTCAGCTCCAAGGCAACTGGAACCGCGTCATCAAAGTCAGTGCCAGGCTGCGGATCCAGGTCAATCCGGAGCTCGTCCGGGTTGTTCGAATTCTCCGCGCGCGAGGCCCAAGGGTGGAATACCACCGTATTCATCTGCACCGCCCACACAGCAGCGGCGGGTTCATCAATCACCAACTGCGGATGGGATCGAGCACTCGGATAGACCACCATCACTGAGCGCACAAACTCCGGCGCGCCTTTCGGCGGGTTCTTGGAAAAGAACTGTTCCCCGTCGATCCCTTCCGGGAAGCGCTGTAGTGACACCGGCCTGTCGCCGTTCGCCGCAACGAACGCCTCTCCCACCGCCACGACGTAGTTCGCCAGATCCAGCTTGGAAATACCGGGCTCCGGCCACAGAATTCGCCGCGGACTGGAGATCCGCACCTCACGTTCGCCGTGCGGGCCGCCGACGGGAAGGATGACTGCTTCGCTTGCCATAGGACCAACCTACCCAGAGTCAGCCACCCCGAACAGACCCGCCCCGCACAGACTCGCCCCGCACCGCCGCGACGGGGCGGGGCCGCGAACAAGGGGCGGACCCGTGGCGAAGGGGCTGCCCAGCACCGTCTTCGCGGGCCGGCCCCTTCATCAGCGCGTACCCCGCCAAGTTTCG
>JBBSSN010000227.1:0-4242 GCA_038242035.1 Actinomycetales bacterium | reverse complement strand
GTCGCTTCCGGGAGTTCGGGCAGTTCCAAGGTTGCCTGCACCGCCGTCGAATCCTCCGATGCCGCGGCTTCAACGACCTTCTTCGCCCTGCTCCGGCGCACGGGTGCTTTCCGGACCCGCGGCTGATTGTCCGTGCTACCAGCGGCAGGAGCTTCCGTGGTTTCCGCCAGACCGGAGTCCTCCGGCATTTGGACGGGTTCCGGAAGGCTTTCCTGCTTGACCGTTTTACGGCGGCTCCGCGCCGGACGCTTTACCGCCGTCGTCGTACTCGTGTCGGCAGAGACGCCAGCGCCGTCGTCCGCCTCAGTGACAGCATTTTCACGTGCGGTTGTGTCATGAGCGGCTGAATCATTGTCTGCTGCGTTTGCTTCTGCGAAAGACTGGTCATTATCCATCTGTGGCGTTACTCCAGCCCCGAAGGCGTCGCCACATCCGGCGCCCGCAAGGGCGAAATAGTCAAAACCCTCGGGCGTTGACAGAAGTCATATGGATACCTCCAAGGTCGCACGAGCATTTGGGTGCGGAATCACTTGAAAGCCAATTGCATGTTCCCTCTCCCGCTGGTTGTTCTGCCCAGCGGGGCCGCTCGGTGGATACCGGAACGCTACGGGTATCTTCACTCCGTGCGCTTGACGGTGCATCACCGGCGAGCTTGAAACCTTGCGATTGGACCGGAACCCGCATGTGGAACGAGTGCCAGCCAAAATTATTATCTCATACAGCATCAGTTGCGGCCGGTATTGGCGCCGGTTGGCACCCGGTTCCGCTCAGATGACCGGGTTAGAATCGGACAGATCCGCTTACCAAGGAAACAGGTGAAAATGGCCCGGCCCCAGAATGCTGCAGGCAATACGTTATCAACAGGCCCTACCGCCGCGCGTGCGGACCGCAACGCTTCCCGGCCGAACAGTGCGTCCCGTTCGACGCCGTCGGCCCGCCTTGCGGGTAAGGACGACGACGACGAAGCCCACCATCCGTTACTGACGCGCCGGAAACCCTTCGGCTGGCTGCTGCTGGTCACCGGCGTGGTGTCCTGGCTGGCTTCCGGCGCCCTGGTGTTGGACCGGCTGGAGCTCTATAAAGACCCCAACGCCATTACCAATTGCGATGTTAATCCGTGGATTTCCTGCGGCAAGGTAATGGCGACGCACCAGGCTGAGCTCTTCGGATTCCCAAATCCGCTGATCGGGGTGTTTGCCTTTGCCGTGATCATCACCACCGCCATGGTGCTGCTGGCCGGTGCGCGGCTGAGCCGCTGGTATTGGGTCGGGCTGCAGGTCGGTGTCACCCTCGGGATGATCATGATCGCGTGGCTTTGGTCGCAGGCGCTCTATGCGATCGGCATCCTGTGCCCATACTGCATGGTGGTGTGGGCCATGATGATTCCGCTCTTCGTCTGGACCACCGTGCGGAACCTACAGCACGGAGTCATTCCCGCTCCGGCGCCGGTCACGAGGTTTCTCGCCGACTGGGCCTGGGTTATCGTTGGGCTGCTGTACCTTGGTGTCGCCGCGAGCATTTTCTTTCGCTTTATGAATCTGTTCCTCGGCGGCGGCGCCGGGTAATCCGCGCCGCCGCCGTGAAGACGGTTAACCTTCCGCAACAGACAGTGGGGCTGGTGATGCTGCTGGGACCGGTGCGCAGTGTTTCGCGGTTCTTAGCGGCGCCATCTGTCGCGCGATGCAAATCCGCCGCCGCGGCGTCGGGTGTCTAAGCGAACCAGATGCCGATTTCGCGCCGCGCCGATTCGACCGAATCGGAACCGTGCACCAGGTTCTGCTGGACCTTCACGCCCCAATCGCGGCCCAGATCCCCTCGGATGGTGCCCGGTGCCGCCGTCGTCGGATCGGTAGTGCCGGCCAGGGAGCGGAAACCTTCGATCACGCGGTGACCTTCGAAGATCGCGGCAACTACTGGCCCACTGAGCATGAACTCCACCAGTGGCTCGTAGAAGGGCTTGCCTACGTGCTCTTCATAGTGCTGCTCCAGCTGGGCCCGCGTGGCGGCGGTCTTTTTCAGCTCCACCAGCGTGTAACCCTTCGCCTCGATCCGGGCCAGAATACCGCCGGTCAAATTGCGGGCGACGCCATCGGGCTTGACCAGTACCAGGGTGCGTTCAATGCTCACAGTTACTCCAATGTTAGTTTTGCCGGGAATTCTCTTGTTACCGAGGGATTCGATAACTAGTTTGCGGGTTTGCCGGGATGGTTTTGCTCCCATTGGGCCTGTTCACGATCCCGTACCGCGTTCTCGCGGTCGATCCGGATTCCGGCCCGCAACGCGTACCACCAGGTGAGGGCGAAGAGCACACCGATGACAAACATCATCGGCTCCAGGAATCCGGTGGCGATCAGGAGCAGCTGCAGTATCCAGCCAACGGCCGGTCCCCACTTGCGCGACATGAAAGCACAGGAGCCGATCAGGACCAGGCTCAGAATGACGCCGACCGCCAAAATCAGCGGCTGCGGCACTTCCCTGGCCCGGAGCCCAAACACCACCAGCGTCGCAAAAAAGGCGACGAACGCCTCCAAGGCCAGGACCACGGAGGCAAACATGACCTTCGTGGACCGCCGTTTTTTCTTCATGCCAGGCTGCCACGCTCGTTGCGCCTTCGTTAGCCGTGCCATTTACACGCCTTCCTTACCGAGCAGAATCCGGGCCTCGGCCACGAGCGTGATGGACCCGGTGATCAGCACGCCGCCGGAGAGGTCATTGTGGCTTTCCGAGCGTTCCACCGCCCATTCGATCGCATCGTCCAGACCTTCTGCAATATGGATGTTTTCCTCGCTCCAGCCAAGGTCCGATGCCAGCTCGCCAAGTTCGCCCGCCGGTATGGCCCGCGGGGATTTCGATTGCGTCAGGCAGATCTCCTCCGCCTCGTCGCCGTAGGATTCCCGGAGCTGACGCAGAATCCCCTCCGCGTCCTTTTCCTTCAGGATGCCCAAGACCAGCACCAGCTTGCTGAAGGCGAAAGCCTCCTGCAGGGCCTGGGCACTGGCAGCGATGCCGGCGGGGTTGTGCGCCGCATCCACCACTACCGTGGGCGCGGTACGGAGCACTTCCAGCCGTCCCGGCGAGCTGACCGATTCGAAGGCGGTACGGACGACGTCGATATCCAGTTCCCTGGTTCCGCCGCCAAAGAACGCCTCAAGCGCGGCAATGGCGACAGCCGCGTTCTCTGCCTGGTGCGCCCCATGCAGCGGGAGCACCAGGTCCGGGTATCGGCCCGCGAGTCCCTGCACCGTCAACATTTGACCGCCGACGGCGACCGAGCGGTCCTCTACGCCGAACTCCACGCCTTCGAAGCGAAACTCGGCGTTCTTTTCCCGCGCCGCTTCCAATAGCGTCTGCGCCGCGTCCACCGGTTGTGCCGCGCTGATCAGAAAGGCACCTTCCTTGATGATCCCGGATTTTTCCACCGCAATGTCCCGTGTGGTGTCCCCCAGAAGTTCGGTATGGTCCAGCGAAATCGGCGTCACCACCGCTACCTGTCCGTCGGCGACGTTCGTGGCATCGGTGATCCCGCCCAACCCCACCTCCAGCACGGCAACTTCAACGGGTTCATCCGCGAAAACCGCAAAGGCCAGAATCGTCAGGCACTCAAAATACGTCAGCCGCGGCTGCGAATCCGACTCGAGCTCGGCATCCACAATCGCCAGATACGGGCGGATCTCGTCCCAGATGCGCACGAACGTCTCATCCGGCACGGGCGCGCCGTCGATACTGATCCGTTCCGTGACCTTGGAAAGATGAGGGCTGGTGTATCGGCCGGTCCGCAGCCCGTGCGCCCGCAGTCCTGCCTCGATCATCCGCGCCGTCGAGGTTTTCCCATTGGTCCCGGTGATGTGGATAACCGGGAAGGCCCTGTTCGGCTCCCCCAACACGTCCATCGCCCGGAACAACGGAGCCAGCCGCGGTTCCATTTTATTTTCGGGAGCGCGGCCCAGCAGTTCCGCGTAAACGCTTTCCACTGAGAATTCGTCGTGCATTTCGCCGTGCATGTTATCCGCTCCGCTCACTGTGCATCCGTCCGTCCGGCTGCCGCGCCAGCAGTTGTCCGCTGCAGTGCGGTCGGGCCCAGGACGGTCCGATCCAGCGCGGTCCGTCCCACTGTCACGGTGATGTCCACGTCGCCGGGGACCAGTTCGAGTCCCACGGAGAGCGTCTCCGTCCGGACCAGTTCGGCATTGGCGTGCAGCGCGTCAATGACGTCCTGCGGGCCGGAAACCGTCGTGAAAATGC
>JBBSSN010000226.1:0-4247 GCA_038242035.1 Actinomycetales bacterium | reverse complement strand
CTGCTGAAGGACTCGGATATCGATGTACGCCGCCAGGCCGGAGCGGCTTTGAAGCGGCTGCGGAGCTAGCCGCCCTCCCAAGTCCCAGGCGGTGCCAGGCGGAAACGTCTGCGCATCGCCGGCCCGCTACTCTGCGCAGGTGTGTATCCTGCGCAGAGTACGGTCGCGGCGCTGCGCAGGTTGATACAGTGCTCAGAGGTCGAGTCGATACACCAGCAGCTTGATCCGAGACTCCGGAACCAGCCAGTCCCGCTCCGGAACACGGTAGAATCCGGTCGATTCGTACAGTGCATGCGCCCCGTGCCAATCCTGCCCCGTGGTCAGGCCGACGGCGCTGATGCCATCCAGCGTCCGGGCGTGCGCGATGATCGCCTCCACTATTGCCCGGCCGATCCCACCGCGTTGGACCGCGGGATCCACCACGAGCATCCGGAATTCCAGCTCGTCAGGGAGGGCAATATCGGCAAACTCATCCCCCGCCACGGCCAAGGTCACGGATCCGACGATCCCACCGTCGCGCTCGGCCACCCAAATGGGGGCGGCTGCAGCCCGGACCGCCACCTGCTGGATCCGCTGCATATAGGGGTGTTCGGCGTCGTCGAAGTAGCCGGCTGCAAGATAGGAATCCCTGGTGATCCGGGCGACAGCGTCGTAGTCGGATTCGGTGACGGGGCGGATGGTAATCGCGCTGCTCATGGTCTGTGTGGTGTTCCTGTCGGGACGTGAAAAACTGCGGAGAATACCGCCCGTCCATTCTGCCCTAAAGCTCCGCGGTTCCTGCAGCGGGGGAAGGTTCAATCATCGTCGGCGCAGCTGATCTCCGGTGTGGTGAATCTTCGGTGCGGCAGAACTTCGGTGCGGCCGTACCGGGGTGAGGTCTTGCCGGTTATGCCGTGCGCCAGTACAGGCTGCCGTCCCGGTCCCGTCGGAGGAAGCCAAAATCGACCAAGGCGCGCCGCAGGGTGGGAACATCGTCGGTAACGGTGGACAGCAGCCGGTTAACCTCCGGCTCGCTGAGGACGTCCTCAGTGCCAAAGAGCCGGATGACGAGATGGGCCAGCACTTCATCGCGATCGGCAGCGTTGCGGGGAATCCCGGTCAGCATGCCTTGCGCAAAGAACCGGTCGACGCCGGTCGGTCGGCTTTTACCGGCCGCCGCGAGGACGTCATTGAAGACATCCCGTGCAACCCGAAGGCGACCGTCAACCTCCATGAGCAGGCCAGTGCCGGTGAGCTTGGTACGCTCCGCCGCCGTGCCTAAATCAAACCCAGTGGTTATATCAAACACCAGCCCGGATCCAACACCGGGCCCGAGGTCGGCCGCCGCGTCTGTGGCATCCGGGTCATTCGGGGCATCCGGGGCATCCGGCACGTCCGTGGCATCCGGGGCATCCGTGGCATCCGGGGCATCCGGGGCATCCGGGGCATCCGACACGTCCGGGGGTTCTGTGGCATCCACGTCTGCGAGCACCCAGCCCGCATATACCCGACGCAGCCGATCGTTGCCCAGCGCGGCCACGAGCTGTTGCCACGGGACGGTCATGGCGTATATTTTCCGGCCAGCCCCGGGATGGAAGCGCCCGTCCAGTTCGCGAGGGCCTCCTCCGGCGTCGGCAGCCCGTTCAGCGCCGAGCTCAGCTGCGGACGCCGCACCCAGGCACCGGCTTCCTCGGCAATCAGCGCGCCGGCCGCAAAGTCGTGTTCGTACAATCCGTATTCAAAGTACGCGTCCAGCCCGCCCTCGGCTACGGCGCACAGTTCCAGCGCCGCGGACCCTAGACGGCGGAAGTCGTTGAAGTCCTGCATCCGCCCGGCCAATTCGGCGCCCAGCCGCCCTTGGATCTGCGGATCGTAGGTCAGCGAGGTCGCCAGCAGCGTGCCGTTGCGTGCCGTCGTCGGCCCATCGAGCCGACGCTCCCTCGTCCGCCCGTCGGCGCCGCGGTCCACCAACCACGCACCACCTCCGCGGGTCGCGTAATAGGTTCTGCCCAGCGCAGGGGCCACGACGACGCCGGCCAGCCAGCCGCCGTCGGGCCCGGCAACCGCCACAGACGTGCAGTAATAGGCGATGTTGCGGATGAAATTCATGGTTCCGTCCAACGGGTCCACGGACCAGCGATAACCGGTGGCGCTGGCGGAAACAGCCGGTGCCAGTTCCTCACCGGTGATGGTGTCGTCCGGACGTGCACCGGAAATGGCCTCCCGGACCGCCCGCTCGGCCTCCAGATCAAAGGCGGTGACCCAATCCCCGTCAGAGGTTTTGGCCGTGGCGTCAAAGGCCAGCGGATCACGGCCGGCGAGCACAGCGGCGCCGGCAGCCGCCGCTCTCTGCGCAACAGCCAGCAGCTCTTCCAACAGCTCAGCCTGCGCATCATCCGGCGCAGCACCAGCCGATGCCACATCACCCGATGCCACAGTGTTTGGTAACGGCACATCCGCTATCGGGCTCATGCGCTTCCCTCCGCCAGTAGTTTCACAAAACCATCCTCATCCAGCACCGACAGACCCAGTTGCTCCGCCTTATCCAGCTTGGTGCCGGCGTTCTCCCCCGCCACCACGTAGCTGGTGTTCTTCGAAACGGAACCGGACGCTTTCCCGCCGCGGGTGATGATGGCCTCCTTGGCCTCATCCCTGCTGAAATCAGCCAGCGAACCGGTGACCACAATGGTCAGTCCCTCCAAGGTCCGCGGCATGGATTCGTCCACCTCATCGGCCATCCGAACCCCTGCGTCCGCCCAGCTGTCCACGATCTCCCGATGCCAGTCCACCGTGAACCACTCTGTCAGAGCCTGGGCAATGATCGGCCCGACGCCGTCCACCTGCGCCAGCTCCTCAACAGCGGCTGCCCTGATCGCCGGCATCGAGCCGAAGGCCGTCGCCAGTGCGCGCGCGGCGCGCGGCCCCACATGCCGGATGGACAGTGCCACCAGGACCCGCCACAGTGGCTGACTCTTGGCCTTCTCCATTTCGCGGAACAGCTTGTCCGTGTTTGCGGCCGGCACCGATGGCTTCTTCGCCGCCGCCTTGGTATAGAAGTAGGGCACCAGCTCGCTTTCACCCGTCGGCACCCCCTTGGATTTCTTCTCCCGCCGCACCATTACTTCGGACAGATCCTGGACGGTGAGAGAGAAAATGCCTGCCTCGCTGGTCAGCGGCGGGGTTTGCGGAGCGGCCGGGCTGGTCAATGCCAGTGCCGCTTCATCCCCCAGCGCCTCAATGTCAAAGGCACCCCGGCCGGCCAAGTGCGCCACGCGCTGAGTCAGCTGCGCCGGGCAGGACTTAGCATTGGGGCAGCGCAAGTCCACGTCACCTTCCTTGGCCGGTGCCAGCGCCGTGCCGCAGGACGGGCAGTGGCTGGGCATCACAAAAGCGCGCTCGGAGCCGTCGCGGAGCGCCGTGACGGGACCGACAATTTCCGGAATCACATCCCCCGCCTTGCGCAGCACCACGGTATCCCCGATCAGCACACCCTTGGCCTTGACCACCTCCTGGTTGTGCAGCGTCGCCATCGTGACCGTAGAGCCCGCCACCAGCACCGGCTCCATCACCCCGTACGGCGTGACCCGCCCGGTGCGGCCCACGTTGACGGCAATGTCCAGCAGCTTGGTGTTGACCTCTTCCGGCGGGTACTTGTAGGCCACGGACCAGCGCGGCACCCGCGAGGTGTAGCCCAGCGCACGCTGGGTGGCAAAGTCATCCACCTTGACCACGATGCCGTCGATTTCATGGACCAGATCATGGCGGTGTTCGCCGAAGTGCGCAATAAATTCCAGCACCTCGCCCTCGCTGTCCAGCACCTTGAAATACGGGCTGGTGGGCAGCCCCCAGGATTTCAGCAGCTCGTAGCTGGCGGACTGGCTCGCTGCGTCCAGCCCCGAACGCGCGCCGATCCCGTGCACGTACATGCTCAGCGGACGCTTGGCCGTTTCCGCCGGATCCTTCTGCCGCAGCGAGCCCGCCGCAGCATTTCGCGGGTTCATAAACGGTGCTTTCCCTGCGGCCACCATCGTCTCGTTCAGCGCGGTGAAATTCTTGGACGCAATAAAAATCTCACCGCGGATCTCCACCTCCGCCGGCAGCTTTTGACCCTTGAGCCGCTGCGGAATGTCCTTGATCGTTGCCACATTGTGGGTAATGTCCTCACCCGTGCTGCCGTCCCCGCGCGTGGCGGCCCGGACCAGCTTTCCATCCCGGTACAAGAGGTTCACGGCCAGCCCGTCAATCTTCAGCTCGGTCAGCCACTTCAG
>JBBSSN010000225.1:0-4250 GCA_038242035.1 Actinomycetales bacterium | reverse complement strand
TCCGGCTACTACGCCGAGGGCGCACCCTTCGACCAGCAGCTGGTCAGCAAGGGCTTCACCGGAACCTTCGTTGGCCCCGACGGCCTCAAGGATGATCAGTTCATCAAGCAGGCAGGAGATTCCTCCAATAACGCCTACTTCACCTGCCCCTGCATCCCGGGCGAGCTGATTCCTTCCTTCGAGAGCGCGTACAAGTCCCTGGCCAATGCCGAGCCGGGAACCTACTCCATTGAAGGGTACGACGCCGCTACGGTGCTGCTGTCCGGCATTGACGCCGGAAAGCAGTCCCGGGCTGACCTGCTCTCCTGGGTGAAGTCCTATGACAAGGACGGCCTGAGCAAGCATTACAAGTGGAACGACAAGGGCGAGCTGCAGGCCCCGACGGTCTATGGGTACAAAGTGGAAAACGGCAAGATTGTGCCCGTGGGCGCGATCGGCGAGTAACAAGCGGTACACAGATGATGCTGCGGGCCCGGTAGATACGGTCCCGCAGCATTGTCTTGGCCGCACGAAAGACCGAAAGCCACCAATTGTCCGTGCGGATCAGTGCTGATCTCTTGCCGGACTCAACCAGGATGTGCCAATGCTCTCTTCACTACTGACGTCCATGCCCATGGACAATGATTGGATCAGCTTCGATGTCGTTGCCTTGGGCCAAAATTTCTGGAGCGCCACGTTTGACGGCCTGACTTTCGGGTCCATTTATGCGCTCGTGGCCCTGGGCTACACGCTCGTCTACGGCGTGCTGAACCTGATTAACTTTGCTCACTCGGAAGTTTTTATCGTCGGCGCCTACGCAGTCTTCTTTACCCTCAGCGGCCTTGGGTTTGGACCCAACGCCCCACATTTGTCGCTGGCGTCGATTGTGCTGAATCTGCTCTTGGCCCTGATCATCGCCATGATCGCCTCCGCTCTGACAGCGCTCCTGGTAGAGCGGATCGCGTATAAGCCGCTGCGCAAGCGCAACGCACCGCGGCTGGTCTTCCTGATCACCGCCATCGGCGTTTCCTTCACCATCCAGTACATCATTCGTCTCATCCGCGGACCGAACGCCGAACCGGCCGTCACCATGTTCAAGCCAACGCCCATCTTTGACGTTTTCGGTACCATCGTTGATTCTCAGCAGCTGGTCATTGTGATCGCGGCCGTCATTATGATGGTCGCGACGGAGCGGTTCATCAGCAAGTCACGCACGGGGCGCGGCATCCGCGCCGTTGCGCAGGATCCTGACACTGCCACCTTGATGGGTGTGAACAAGGAACGCATCATCATTATCACCTTCGTGATCGGCGGCATCCTTGCCGGCGCTGCAGCGCTGTTCTACGTGATGAAGATTCCCTCCGGCGTGCAGTACACGGGAGGATTCGTCCTGGGGATCAAGGCGTTCGCCGCAGCAGTGCTGGGCGGCATCGGCAACGTCCGTGGTGCCCTGCTCGGCGGCCTGCTGCTGGGCCTGATTGGCAACTACGGCCAGATCCTGCTTGGTAATTCGCAGTGGACCGACGTCGTCGCCTTCATGGTGCTGGTGCTGGTGCTGCTGGTCCGGCCCGAGGGCATCCTGGGTACTTCCCTTGGAAGGAGCAAAGCATGAGTATGACAGATGGTCCCACGCCCTTGTCTTCGGCCAAAGCGGCGCAGTCTGCCGCGAACCGGGAGGGACTAACCACAGCACCGGGCGCCAGTATTGCCGGCCGGAAAGGTAAAAAGCCGGGCTCGCTGGGACAGCGCTGGAATGCGCTGAGCCGGCAGCAGCAATGGTGCTTCCTGATTATCGTGGTGGTGCTCGCGTACCTGCTGCCGGTCATCAACCCACCGATCATCACCACCGAGCCGGGCAATAACTTTGGTCTGGCGTGCTTTGATATGGCCCGCTTCGCCCTGATCGCCGTCGGTCTGAATGTGGTCATCGGCTACGCCGGCCTGCTGGATCTTGGCTACGTCGCCTTCTTCGCCGTCGGTGCGTATGTGTCGGCCATGCTGACCAGCCCGGATTCGGCGTTCCTGAAAATCCCGTATCTGTGGACCATCCCTGTTGCCATGGCCGTCACCATGTTTTTTGGTGTCATACTCGGTATTCCCACCCTGCGGCTTCGCGGGGACTACCTGGCCATCGTGACGCTGGGGTTTGGCGAAATCGTCAGGATTCTGGCCACCATTATCCCGGCGATGAAGGGGCAGGTCGGCTTCCAATCGGTCGGTCACCCGCCGGGAACCGCCGCCGATGGGAATCCCATCTTCACCAACTCCAACGGAGTTCCCTGGTATTGGCTGATCCTCACCGTGATCATCATCGTGCTGCTGCTGGTGGGCAATCTGGAGCGCAGCCGCGTTGGCCGGGCCTGGGTTGCCATCCGCGAGGACGAGGATGCCGCCGAAATCATGGGCGTTCCGACCTTTAAGTACAAGGTCTGGGCCTTCGCCATCGGCGCCTCCATCGGCGGGCTTTCCGGTGCACTTTTTTCCGGTCAGGTCGGATTCATCAGTAACCAGCGTTTTGACGTCTACACCTCCATCCTGTTCGTCGCCGCCGTCGTTCTCGGTGGGGCCGGCAATAAGGTCGGTGCCATTGTCGGCGGTGCGCTGGTCAGCTACATCCCGCTGCGTTTCACCGCCATTGCCGAGTACAAATACCTGATCTTCGGTATCCTCCTGGTGGTCATCATGATTTTCCGCTCCCAGGGACTCTTCCCGGCGCGGCAAAAGCTGCTGGCGTATGGCCGTGACGCGGTCAAGTGGATGCTCAAGAGGGACGACGCCGGCCCCGGCGCGGGCGCGAAGCGAACCGCCGGCACGGCGCAGGAGAAGGGGGCGCAGGCATGAGCGGGGATCGCAACGAGGACCTGCCGCGGCACACGGCGGACTGGCCGGTGGGTGAGCCGGTCAACGCCGACGGTGACGGGCAGCCGAAGGATGGCCATCCCACGGCGCAACACGTCGGTGACCACGTCGAATACGGCGGGCACCCGGGCGAGCCAGGACAGCATGTGGCCGCAGACAGCGGCCGGCAGTCCGGAGCGGCTGCGGAACCTGCAGGCATCGACCAAGAGGCCCTTGCCGCACACGGGATCGACCTGGACGTGGCCGAGACGGTGGCGCCGGAGCGGGAAATCGGCGTCAAGGTCGGCGACAATCTGGTCCAAGTGCAGAACCTGACCGTGAAGTTCGGCGGCCTGATGGCATTGGACAACGTTTCGTTTGACATCAAACGCGGCGAGATTCTGGGCCTGATCGGTCCTAACGGTGCGGGCAAGACCACCTGCTTCAATGCCATGACCGGGGTGTACAAACCCAGCAGCGGCAAGGTGCTGCTGGAAGGACAGTCCATCGGAGGGGTGAAACAGCACAAGATCACCCGGATGGGGCTGGCCCGGACCTTCCAGAACATCAGATTGTTCGCGGAGATGACGGCACTTGAGAATGTCGTCGTCGGCCTTGACGCCCGGCATAAGACCAGCGTGGGGCGCGCCCTGCTTCGCCTGCCGACGCACATCCGCGAGGAGAAGTCGGCCATCGAGCGTGGCATGGCCCTGCTGGACTTTGTCGGCATTGCCGATCACTGGGATATCCTTTCCCGGCATCTGCCGTACGGGCACCAGCGCCGGCTCGAAATAGCGCGCGCGCTCGCGACGGACCCGAAAGTCCTGTGCCTGGATGAGCCCGCAGCCGGCTTCAACCCGGCGGAAAAGGAAGAGCTGATGACGCTCATCCGCACGATTCGGGATGACGGCTACACCGTGCTGCTGATCGAGCACGATATGAAACTGGTGATGGGGGTGACGGACCGGATCGTGGTGCTGGAGTTCGGCAAGAAGATTGCCGACGGCGCTCCGCGCGAGATCCGGGAAGACCCCCGTGTGATTTCCGCATACCTAGGAGAGCCCGAAGATGACGTTGCTTGAGCTGGACAATGTAAGCGTCCACTATGGGCGGATCCAGGCGATCAAGGACATGTCCTTCACCGTCGAGGAGGGGGAGATCGTCTCGCTGATCGGCGCCAATGGGGCCGGCAAAACGACGACGATGAAAACCATTTCCGGGCTGCTGAATCCGTCCGCCGGGTCCATCAGGTTTGCCGGGAAAGACATCACCAAGATGAAGGCCCACATTCGGGTGGTGCAGGGGATCTCACAGGCACCCGAAGGCCGCGGCGTGTTCCCGGGCATGACCGTGTTGGAGAACCTGGACATGGGGGCCTTCGGGCGTAAGGACCGCAGCGGCATGGCCGCGGACATTGCCCGCGTTTTCGCTCT
>JBBSSN010000224.1:0-4255 GCA_038242035.1 Actinomycetales bacterium | reverse complement strand
GCGTCCTTGGGCTGGGACACGAGGTCCGCCGGGGCTGCCGTAACGCCCGCGGACTCCAGGACTGCACCCACGGTGCCGTCCGTCGTCGTCCGGTCAACGCTCTTGCCGTCCGCCAGGACGGTGACCGTCTTCGGCGTGACGATATCGATGGCGTCGCTGCTGGCAAGCTGCATGTCTTTGGGAGCGGAGATCATCGCGTTGGCAGTGACTCCGAGCTGGTTCATGAGGTCCGAGACCTTCACCGAGGTTGTCTGCACGGTGGTATCGGAGCCGTCCAGGTTGACCTTGATCTGCTTGGACGTGTTCACCTTGATGACGGTGCCGTCTGCGACCGCTGTGTCCAGCGCCGGGCTGACACTATCGGCGGATTTCACGTCGACGTTCGCGCGCTGGAGCACCTGGCTGACCGAGCCGCCGAACGTCTGGACCTCGCTGGCCTGGCCGTCAACGTTCACAGTGATGGTCTTGTTGTTGCCGACAAAGGCGACCAGACCGAGCACCAACGCCAGCAGGACCAAAGCCTGGCCGCCGATTTTCACGAGGCTAGGTCTGCCGTCGGATTTGAAGAAATTAAGCACAGGAACCCGTCACTACTCAAGCATCCGGGCACGGGGAATCGGCGCAGTACCAGCCCGCGGAGGGCGCAGAACCGTCCCCGCGGCAGTCACCTGCGCCGCCACACTTGCTGGTTTTTGGCGCGCGTACAAGGGGTCATCAAAAAAGAATTCCCATGCGGAGCACGAGGCCCTGCACACGGCGCCGGCACACCGCGGAACCGTGTGCAAACTCAAGTGAACTTACCCGATGGCCTTCCCCGACCCCGGCTAATAGTCCCCCAGCGTAACCTAACCGTGATCTTTTAGCCAAGACCACGTCGGGACCAAATCATGCGGGGTCCGCGGAATAGAAAAGGCCACGCAATGCGTGACAAGTAGTTGACAGGAACGGACACAGCTGCTTGTCAAACGCGCGTACGGGTTTGTCACGCCCGGCTGCCAGGCCTGCCGTCATGCCCAGGATCCGTAGACCGCTTCCGTGTTGGCCGCCAGTGCGGTCGCCAGCGCGGCAACGTCCTGGCCCAGCAGTTTCGCCATTGAGCGCACGGTGTAAGGGATCATGTAGCTGGCGTTCGGCCGGCCCCGGTGGGGATGCGGGGTCAGGAACGGCGCGTCGGTTTCCACCATTACCAGGTGTGGATCCGCCACCGCCAGCGCGGCCCGGATGTCATCTGCGTTTTTGAAAGTCACGGTTCCGGAGAAGGACATGTACCACCCGTTGTCATTGCAGATCCGTGCCAGTTCCTCGTCGCCGGAAAAACAGTGCAGCACCACTTTTGCGGGAGCACCCTCTTCCTTAAGGGTGGCGACCACGTCACGGTGCGCATCCCGGTCATGGATCTGCAGCGCCAGCCCCAGCCTTTTGGCCATGTCAATGTGCCGGCGGAACGAATACCGTTGCGCAGCAAGGCCGGCTTCCCCGGTCCTGAAATAGTCCAGCCCGGTCTCGCCGATGGCCCGGACCCGTGGATGCGCCGCGAGTTGTTCGATTTCCGTGAGCGCACTTTCCAGCCCGCCGGCCGCTGCATGCTCCGGTGCATCGTTGGGATGAAGGGCGACGGCGCCCAGGAGCCGGCGGTCCAACTCCACTGCCTGCACGGTAAAGCGTGACGATGCCAAATCGCAGCCGACCTGCACGGCGCCCCTGACGCCAACGGCTTCGGCTGCGTCCAGTGCGTCCTTCACGCCCACCTGGATCAGCCCCTCCCCGAAATCCAGGTGGGTGTGATTGTCGATCACGGAGACAGGCAAGGGTACGGGTGCGCAAGGGTAGTCACCCTTCCGGCCCCGCTTCCCGCCGCCGGCCGACGACGACGACCCGTTAACGTCGTCGTCCGGCTGTTCCGCGGCACGGTACTGCTGGGGAATTGATGCGCTACTGGTCATACGGTCCACTTTATCGATTGATCACCGTATCGATTGATCACCGTAGCAATTGATCACCGTATCGATGGATCACCGTCGCGCCTGATTGCCCGCTGCACCGATCGTTGGAGCGGTCCGTTGTCGGTTCCGGCCACCGGTCCCTTCTCTGTGCGGCCCAGAACGGGGTAAGAACTAGTAACGTAGGTCTCATCACCGTTCAATCCAGGATGCAACGCTCATGAGGGCGTTCCGGGGTCAGCGGCGACGCGAAAGGTCAACGATGGACCCTCAGAATCACACCATGACGGGGCAGCCGGTCCCGTGGCCGGCACCGGCAGGGTCTGCGTCCACCAACGGCCGGGCACCGGCTGTCACCGGCCCGGTGACAGCGCAGACAGTTATGAGCGCTGACCAGTTCCAAGACCTCAGTCAACGGATTCTGGCCAGCATTAATACGGTGATCGATGGTAAGGCCAGGGCCGCGGAAATCGCTTTAACCGTGCTGCTGGCCCGTGGCCACCTGCTGGTGGAGGACGTTCCGGGTGTCGGCAAGAC
The DNA here is from genome assembly GCA_038242035.1 of Actinomycetales bacterium. Lineage (GTDB taxonomy): Bacteria > Actinomycetota > Actinomycetes > Actinomycetales > Micrococcaceae > Arthrobacter_M. The sequence goes on along the minus strand of JBBSSN010000224.1, from coordinate 1,778 downwards.
GCTGCTGGCCAAGACGCTCGCCAGGACGATCGACTGTTCGGTCAGCCGTATTCAGTTCACGCCCGATCTGCTGCCTTCGGACATCACCGGCGTCTCGATTTATGACCAGTCGACGCAGAAATTCGAGTTCCGGGCCGGCGCGGTTTTCGCCAACATCGTCATCGGCGACGAAATTAACCGGGCGTCCGCGAAGACCCAGTCCGCCCTGTTGGAGAGCATGGAAGAACACCGGGTCACCACCGACGGCACCTCGCACCGGCTGCCCGAACCGTTCATGGTCGTCGCGACGCAGAATCCGATCGAAATGGAAGGTACGTATCCGCTGCCGGAAGCGCAGCGGGACCGCTTCATGGCGAGGATTTCGATGGGCTACCCCGACCGGGCCTCCGAGATCGATATGCTCTCCACGCATCAATCGGTGTCGCCGCTGGAAGCTGTCCGATCCATCGCCACCGTGCGGGAGGTGGCAGCGATGATGGATACAGTCGATGCGGTCTATGTTTCAGCTGCCGTGAAGGAATACGTCGTGCGCCTGGGGCAGGCCACCCGGGAGAACGCCCAGTTGCGCCTCGGCGCCAGCCCGAGGGCGCTGCTGCAGCTGCTCCGCGCCGCCAAGGCCCACGCCGCATTACGTCAACGCAACTTTGTGCTCCCCGACGATGTGGTGACGATGGCCGACGTCGTATTGGCGCACCGGCTCATTCTTGAGCGCCGTTCGGCCAGCACCGGACAGACGGCATCCGGGATCATCGCCGCCATCCTGGACGACCAACCGGTTAGCCTTGCCCGCAGCACCCGCAGCGGCGCGCAAAGATAGCGGCCAACAGATGAACTCCCGCTGGTTCCCGCACCGCGTCTTCCGGCTGCGCGGCTGGGGGCTGCTGGGGACGGGAGCTCTGTGCCTGCTGCTGGCACAAGTCATGGGCCGCCGGGACCTGCTGGCCTTGGGCGTGTTCCTGGTGGCGCTGCCGCTGCTGGCTGGGTGGGGCATGCGGATGCTTCGGCCCCGGTTCGCCGTCCGCCGCGGGTTTTCGCCGGCCAGCGTGGAAACCGGCACGACGGCGACGGTGCACCTGGCGCTTTCGGGGAACAGCTTCGGCGGCGGCCGGGTCAGCATGAGCGAGCAATTACCGGCGCGGTTCGGCACGCCCCCGTCCTTTAACTACCCGGCCCGGAACAGCGGCGCCGGGGGCGTCAGCCGGTATGAGTATCATCTGCAGCCGCTCTCCCGTGGTCAGTTCGGCGTCGGCCCGGTGACCGCGGATTTTGCCGATCCCTTTGGGCTCAGCGGACATCGGCAGAATTTGGGCCCGACCGACCTGCTCACCGTTACGCCTGCCGCCGTCGAGCTACCGGGCACCACGTTGGCCGGCACCCGGGCCGAGGCGGGGACGACGGCGACGAACAGGCGCGCCAATCCCAGCGATGATGACGTGATGACCCGTGAATACCGGCACGGCGACCCGATGCGCCGTGTGCACTGGCCTGCAACGGCACGACACGGCGAGTTAATGGTGCGCCAGGAGGAATCCGTCAGCACACCGGAAGCAACGCTGCTGCTGGACAGCCAGCTGGGAAATTTCACACCCGCCGGGCACGCCTCCGGCGGCGCTTCCGGAGCGGGCAGTGCTTCCGGAGCCGGCGGCGCTTCCCCGGCGGACAGTGCTTCCCCGTCGGGCATGGGAATTGCGGAGCTGCAAAGCTCGGACGCGTTCGAGTGGACCGTCGTGGCCGCCATGTCCGTGGCCGCCCATCTGATCGAACGCGGCTTCAGCCTG
>JBBSSN010000223.1:0-4258 GCA_038242035.1 Actinomycetales bacterium | reverse complement strand
TTCGTCTCCGAGGCCACCGTCAAAACTCATGTGGGGCATGTGCTGAGCAAACTCGGTGCCAGAGACCGGGTACAGCTGGTCCTGATCGCCTACGAGACAGGCATCGTCTCCGCCGGCTGAGGACAGCTCCTGCCGCGGTATGATATTCAGCCGCAGCCGGTGGTCATGCGATCACCGGCTGCGGCGGTTTACGCCTCCGCGGGCTCTTCGTACTTCGGGAATATCGGCGCCGGGGCCGGCAGCGGCGTGCCGGCTACCAGCGGCGTTCCTATCGCGGCGAACGGATGGCCGCCGCCGCCGTCGTCGTGCGCCGTTGCCTGTCCCAACGCCGCCAGCAGCTTGGCCGCAGAGTCAGGCATCACCGGCTGGATCAGGATGGCGACGATGCGCAGCACCTCCAGCGTCACATAGAGCACCGTGTTCATGCGCTCGATGTCCGTTTTGCGCAGAACCCAGGGCTGCTGCTCGGCGAAGTAGGCGTTGGTGTCTCCCAGCACGGTCCAAATTTCCTCCAGTGCGCGGTGGAAATCCTGCACCTCGTAGGCCTCCCGGCACAGTTCCAGCAGCACACCGGCCTGCGCCAGAATATCCTGATCCGCTGCCGTGAAAGCCTGTGGCACGGGGACCTGCGCGGCGCAGTTCTTGGCCACCATGGACAGCGACCGCTGCGCCAGGTTGCCCAGATTGTTGGCCAGATCCGAGTTCATCCGGCCGACCACCGAATCGTGGCTGTAGGAACCGTCGGCGCCGAACGGGACCTCCCGGAGCAGGAAGAAACGCACCTGGTCCAGGCCGTACTGCGCGACCCAATCCGCAGGGGCCACCACATTACCGAGCGACTTGGACATTTTGACGCCGTTGTTGTGCAGGAACCCGTGAATCATGACGCGCTTGGGCAGTTCCAGCTGCGCGGACATCAGGAACGCAGGCCAATAGACGGCGTGGAAGCGGGAGATGTCCTTGCCGATCACGTGCACGTCCGCGGGCCAGTACTTGAGGAAGCTCTCCGATTCCGTGTCCGGGAAGCCGACGCCGGTGAGGTAATTGGTGAGCGCGTCCACCCAGACGTACATCACGTGGGCCGGATTTCCCGGAACCGGGACGCCCCAGTCGAAGGACGTGCGGCTGATGGACAAGTCTTCCAGGCCGCCCTTGACGAAACTGACGACCTCATTGAAACGGTTGTGCGGGGCGCCGAAGTGCGGATGGTCCGCGTAGTGCTTCAGCAGCCGGTCCTGATAGGAGGCGAGTTTGAAGAAGTAGCTCTCTTCCTCGGTCCAGGTCACCTCCGTGCCGGTTTCCGTGGCATAACGGAGGCCGTCCTCGTGAACCTCTGTCTCGTCCTCGACAAAGTAGCGCTCATCGCGAACGGAATACCAGCCGGTGTACTGCGAGAGGTAGATGTCCCCATTGGCTTCCATCCGCTGCCAAATGGCGGTGGCGGCGGCGTAGTGATCCGCGTCGGTGGTGCGCATGAAGCGGTTATGCGAAATCCCCAGATCCCGGCTCATCTGCTGGAAGGCGGCGGAGTTCTCATCGGCCAGCTGCTTGGCCGTGAGTCCAAGCTTCTGCGCGGTCTGCTGCATTTTCAGCCCGTGCTCATCCGTGCCGGTCATGAAGAAGACATCATAGCCGTCCAGCCGTTTGAAGCGCGCCATTGCGTCCGTGGCGATTACCTCATAGGCGTGGCCGATGTGCGGCACGCCGTTGGGGTAGGAGATGGCGGTGGTGATGTAAAAGGGGGTCTTGGCCTGCGCAGGTGAACTCACTCTATGAAGTTACCCGCCGGTGGTTCGGCTTGTCGAAACCGGGCGGCCGGATCAAGCGGTACGGGGCGGACGGAGCGGGGGCGCGGCGGCACAGAGCGGCGGCACGGAGCGGCGGCACGGAGCGGACCGATTGGCGCAGACTTGGGCCGGGCCGCTGCGCATGTTCACCCGGGCGCAGTCGGAGATCCTTGCGTTGCGCAGCTTTTGACGCGGATCCGGTCAGAACGGCATGGCGGCAGGGGTTTCCCGTTCCCGCCTAAGGTGATGGCTCCGTTGGTCCGTTTGTGAGACCGTTGCAGGAATACCGGAAACGGCGGACCGACGGCGGCGGGTGGAGGGTGGAGGGCAGTGCGATGGGATCCTGGCGGGAGGGCGGGCGGACTCGAACACGGCTTGCGGTGTGCGTGCTCGCTGCGTGCGCCGGGGTGCTGTCGGCTTGCGTGGCGTCTCCCCCGGCGCCGGTTCCGACGACCGCAGCACCCGTGCCGCCGTCGTCGTCCGCCGTCCCGGACACCAACCCGACCGGCGGCTCCGGACAGGGCCCGACGACGACGGCGCTGACAGTGAGCGACGAACGCGGCAAGGGGCTGCAGCTCCCCTGGTCCATCGCGTTCCTGCCGGACGGAACCGCACTGGTCTCCGAACGGGCCACCGCCATGGTGCAGTTGATCGGCGCATCACCGGGCGCGGGAAAATCGGCGGTGGGGAAAGTGGACCATGTGGTGCCCGGCGGCGAAGGCGGCCTGTTGGGGCTGGCCGTGTCCGGCAGTTTCGCCACCGACCATTATCTGTATGCCTACTACACCTCCGCGACGGACAATCGGGTGGTGCGGATGACGTACCAGAACGGCCGGCTGGGCCCGCAGGAGGTGCTGCTCACCGGCATTGCGAAGGCGGCCAACCACGACGGCGGCCGGATCAAGTTTGGCCCGGATGGTTTTCTTTACGTGGGAACCGGCGATGCCCTGCAGAAGGGCAGCGCGCAGGACCGGGGCTCGCTCAACGGCAAGGTGCTGCGGATCACCGCGGAGGGGAAACCGGCACCCGGGAACCCGTTCGGCAATAGCCCGGTCTACAGCTATGGGCACCGGAATGTGCAGGGCCTTGCCTGGGATTCTGCTGGCCGGTTATGGATCAGCGAGTTTGGGCCCGACGTCGATGACGAGCTGAACCTGATCCAACCGGGCGGTAACTACGGGTGGCCACTGGTCACCGGGGCACCCGGACGCGCGGGTTTTATCGACGCCAAAGTGGTGTGGCCCTCGACCGCGGACGCCTCACCTAGCGGTCTGGCAATTGTCGACGACGTTGCCTACCTCAGTGCGCTGCGCGGCCAACGGATATGGCAGGTGGCGCTGCATGGAACGGATCCGGGGCAGCCGCAGGAGTTTTTCCGCGGAAAATACGGCAGGCTCCGCGATGTGGTCGCCGTCGCTCCCGGCGGCTCCGCTGCGGCGGGCTCCACTCCCGGCGGCTCCACTGACGGGGGTTTCGCTGCTGCCAAAGAGACCGGCGCCCCTCCGCTGCTGTGGGTATTGACCAATCGGGGAACGGACGACGAAATCCTCGTACTTAGCGGCACCGATTAATATGAACGGCTAGCGGGGCAGACGGTAGACGTCCCGGCGGTGCGCGACGTCGATGACGCTCACGATGTGGCGTTCGTCGTCAATGAGATAGATGATCCGGTACGTTCCCCGGCGAGCACTGTACCGGTCACCCAGCGGAGCGCGAAGCCGTTTTCCAACCCGGTGAGGATTCTCCAGTAATGGGCCTACGGTAAATTCATGGGCCGCGAAGGCTGGTCCTTCGCGGCAGCTTTTTCGGCGAGCTGGCGACGGGCTGTGTGAGTAATGAGCAGCGTATAGCGGGTCGGTCCCTCGCTCACGCGCCCTGCCGGCGGCGGAGGTCCATCACCGCCCCGAGTTCCACTTCGGATTCCGTCTCGCCGCTGGCGAGCTCGGCCTCCGATCTCACCATCCGCCGCATCGTTTCGGCATCGGACAGAATTTCCACCGTCTCCTCCAGGGACTCGAGATCCTCCGGAGCCAGCAGGACCGCCGACGCCTTTCCGTGCACAGTCACCGTTATACGTTCATGCTGAGTGCTGACCCGTCCGATGAGTTCGGACAGATGCGCTTTAACCTCAGCGAGCGATAGCGACGTTGACATAGTCGTAATTATGACCAGATCCAGCCGGATTATCCATGAAGGTGCCCGCCTTGCGGGTCCCGGAAGGTGCGCGGAGTATGAACTGGACGGATGCCGGGGAAATTTCCCCGGCATCCGTCCAGTTCACGGGCAATTGTGCCAGGTCAGTCCTCGAGGTCCACTTCGCGCGCCATCGTTGCGCCAATCTCGGCCTTGATGGCCTCCAACACGTCCTGCGGGACGGAACTGTCCACGGTGAGCAGGGACAGCGCCTGGCCGCCCTCCGTATTGCGGGCAACCTGCATGCCGGCGATGTTGATGCCGTTCTCCCCCAGCAG
>JBBSSN010000222.1:0-4264 GCA_038242035.1 Actinomycetales bacterium | reverse complement strand
GTGGCTGGCCAAATTGCATTTTGCCCGCCCCACAGAGACCCTGCGCCGGCTCGACGCCCAGCGCGTTGTGGATGCAGCCCGGGAGGTGATGGGTCTGGCGCTGGACGCCGGGGGCACGAGCTTCGACTCTTTGTACGTCAATGTCAATGGGGCGTCCGGGTATTTTGCACGGTCCCTGAATGCCTACGGGCGGGAGGGCGAGCCGTGCCCGCGCTGTGCAGCGCTGGGCCTGGTATCCAGGATTCGTCGGGACTCGTTCATGAACAGGTCCTCGTTTAGCTGTCCGGTCTGCCAGCCGCGTCCCCGCAACGGCCGTTGGTAGCGACTGGCAGTGTCATGAATCCCCTCACCAAAAACTGCCTGCACTGGTTGCAGTGCATGCAGTGCAGGCACTGCAACCAGGATTGGGGAGCAACCGGGTCGGCGGACGGCTGGAACCGGCGGCCCGAACCGCGTCAGCCAGCGTTGACGGCTACTGCATAATTTTCCTCTGCGTCCACGTCCTTGCCGGTGGGATCCCACTTCACCAGAGCGACGGACAGTGCGCCCAGCAGGGGCGCGAGGGCGATGATCCAGAACACGTTGGTTCCTATCGACGCGGCGAGCACGGGGAAGGCGATCAGCGAGACGATGGAGAAAGCCCGCAGCACCGCCTGATTGAACCCGACGCCTACGCCGCGAAGCGACGTCGGGTAGCTCAGCGTCGCGTAGGCCATCAGCTGGGCGCCGGGCCCGAAGGCCTGAAAGAAGATGAACATGGCGAGCATGAGGACCGCGAGGATAATGAGGGCACCGGTTGGGATACCGAGGAGCGCCAATATCAGCAGGGAAGCCGTCTGGACAGCGAATCCGATGAGAGCGAGCTTTCGGGCTCCCCAGGACGTAACCAGGCCTACCCCGACAAGCCCGCCACCGACGCCGAAGCCGAAGTTAATCACCAGCGCAGAGAGGATGGTGACGAGCGGGCCCTGTTTGAACATACTGGAGATGATCAGCGGGGTTCCGTATGCCACGGCGTTGTAGCCGAAGGTGGAAAACACGCTGACAGCCAGTGCCACGAGCGTGCGGCTGCGGTAATGCGGCGAGAAAAGCTGCCTGAAGGAGCGGGCAGAGGCCTTGGCCGGCACCGCTCTGTCGAGCCGGGATTTATCCGCCAAAACGGCATCCATGTTGTATTTGCTGCGCAGGATGTCCACGGCGCCAACGAGGTCGCCCTGGTTCGCAAGCCACTGGGGCGATTCTGCCAGGTAACGCCGGCGCACGATGAGCACCACAAGTGCCGGGACAGCACCAAAGCCGACGACGTAACGCCAGAGGTGCCCGTACTGCGCCGCCGGGAGAGTCAGGAACAACAGCAGGACGATCAGATACCCGATGCCCGTGGCTCCGTACCAGGCCGGCGACCAGGAATTGACGCGTTGGGACCGGTTTCCCCTGCCGCGCAGTCGGGAAAATTCTGCCAGGAATGCCATCGCGACGGGAAGGTCGAGGCCGACGCCGATGCCCATGATGATTCGGAAGAAGATCAGCCACCACTCGTTGGGTGAGAAGGCGCAGCCCAGGGCAGCGATGACGAAGAAAATCATGTCCGCGGTGAAAAGCCTGTACCGGCCGAACCTGTCCACAAGATAGCCGCCGCCCAGGGCGCCGATCACGGCCCCGATGAAGATGGCGGCGTTGACCAGACCGGTCATGAAGCCGTCCAGGCCGAATTGTCCCTTGATCTGGGTAATGCCGAAGGCCAGTGAGGAGAAGTCGTAGGCGTCCATGAAGATCCCGCCGAGGGCCAGGATCACAATGGCCAGCGCGCCCTTCTGCGGACCCGACCGGTGGGCGAGCGCCGAGGATACATCCCTGGCGGAGTGGATCACCAAGCGCCCGGCGGTCCCGGCCGCAGTATCGACGTCTTCCCGTTCCGAAGATCTATCGGTGCCCGGGGCAGTTGACTTGGCTGCGGTATTTTTGGAAGAAGACACTGGAACAAACTATTCCTGCAACAGCTCATCGGAAAAACGCGCTGGGTAATACGCCGTCACGTAGCTGGCCAACACGCGGCGCTTGACTGTGGGACGCGCGGTTATCTAGCGGTAGTAGGCTGCGAGGCGCACCATGCCCTCGGCCACGCTGACCTGCGGGACCCAGTCCAGCACCTCGCGCGTGTGGCGCTGGTCAAACCAGTGCGCGGTGGAGAGCTGCTCGGCAAGGAAACGCGTCATCGGCGGCTCATCGTGGACCCAGCCGCGTTGTCCGGCGGCGGTCCAGGCTTTTTCGATTCCGGACCCGGCGCCTCTTGCCAGCCAGCCGGGTACAGACCGGGTGGGCACGGGAACGCCGGCGGCGGTGCAGATGCCGGCAATAAGTTCGGCAATGGGCCGCGGCTGGCCGTTCGTGATGACCAGCGCCTGGCCGTGCGCGTGGTCCATGCGTTCAAGCCCGCGGACGATCGCCGCTGCGGCATTGTCGATGTAGGTTGTGTCGATCAGCGCCGTACCGTGGTCCAGGAGTGGCAGGCGCCCGGCCCTGGCGCGTTCCATCACTCGTTCCACCAGCTGGGTGTCTCCCGGGCCCCAGACAATGTGCGGCCGGATGGCGGCCACGCGGAACGCGGCAGAGTCCTCCGCCAGGGCCAGCAGTTCTGCGGCAGCCTTGGACCGTGCATAGTTTCCGCGGGCGCGTTCGGGATCGGCGACTCCGGCGGGGGAGCCAACGATGGAGCTGCCGAAGTGCGCCACGGAGGGCGAGGAGACGAAAACGAAGTCGCGGGCACCGGCGCGCCTGGCCGCCGCGAGGAGGTTGCCGGTGCCGTCGACGTTGGTGGCGGCGAACTCGCTCCAGCGACCCGTGAAGGACACCTTGGCGGCGAGGTGAATGACCGCGTCAACGCCGGCCACCGCACGTGCGACGGCTTCCGGGTCCGTGACGGAGCCCTGCACAAACTCCAGCTGGTCGGCGGCAGGACGGCGCTGGAAGGTTCGTACTGTGTAGCCGGTATCCAGAAGCAACTGTGCCACGGAGCCGCCGAGCAATCCGCTGGCGCCGGTGACGAGCACTTTGGCTTTGGCGCTCACGGCGTGCGCATTTTCCCACCGGCCAGCGCAGTGCCGGCCCAGGCTGCCAGGGCGGTGCGGTCGACTTTGGAGTTATGCCGGATATCGGTAGGCACCGCAGGGACAACCAGCACTGCGGCCAGGTCCAGCTCCGGCCCGGCGGCTGCGCCCGAGGATACGGCTGCGCCCGAGGATACGGCTGTGCCCGGGGATACCGCGTCGCGGACGTGGCGGGCGAGTTCGGCGGAAGCCAGGGCGCTGGCCTTGGCGGGGGGAACCGTTTCGATGACGACAACCGCCACCTGTGCTCCCGCAGGACCGACGCCGACGACGGCGGCCCTTTTGACGCCGTCGACCGTTTCCGCCCGCTGTTCGGCGGCTACCGGGGTGCGGATTCCGGCGGCGGTGGTCAGGATATGGCCAAGCCGGCCTTCGACCCAGAGCCGTCCGGCGCTGTCCAGATGGCCGACGTCGCCGGTGCGGTGCCAGCCGGGAACGGAGACGCTGTGCGCTTGGGTGATCCAGAGCCTGTCGTACCTGTCCTTGACATGTGCGCCGCGGACGATGATTTCGCCCGTAATCTCCGGGGACGTGGTTATTGTGCCGGAGACGGTTGCATCCGCGTGCAGGGGCGTGATGGCCACTTCCGCGCCGAACACGGCGGTGCCGACGCAGACGCCATTGCCGGGACCGGCGGCGCGGATTTCGGCCAGGCTGATGTCCGTAACCGGCAAGGCTTCGGTCATGCCATACGGGGTGTGCAGTGCGGCGTCGGGAACGAGTTCCTGGACCTGCGCCAGCAGCGGTTCGGGGATCGGAGCCCCGGCGGAAAGTAACAGCGTCACGTGGGCCAAAGACCGGCGTTGCTCCGCAGTTAGCTCCGTCGCCGTTGCCAGGACGTTGACCAAGGCCGCGGGGGAGGCAAACACCGCGGTGGCCTGTACCGCGGCGGCGGCATCGGCCAGAGCAGCGGCCGTGAGTGTTGCGGGAGCCGTAACGTCCATGTCCGGGGTGACGGAGGTGGCGCCCAGGGCCGGTCCAAGCAGGGCGAACGGGGCAAAGCCGGCCACCAGGGCGGTTCCAGCGTGCAGATTGTACGTGTTTTTCAGCGTGTCCCGCATGGCCGAGAGTTGGCGCTGCGTGTAGACAACGCCCTTTGCCGGCCCGGTGGAACCGGAGGTGAAGAGCACAGCCGCGTCGGCGTCTGGATCGATCTC
>JBBSSN010000221.1:0-4286 GCA_038242035.1 Actinomycetales bacterium | reverse complement strand
GGCCGGGTTCAGGTCAAGGACGGAGATGCTGGCGCCCATCGACTGCAGCTTTGCAGCGATGGCCGCGCCGATGCCCGAGGCACCGCCGGTGACAACGGCCGTGAGGTTGGACAGTCCTGGCGCAATTTATGCTTCGTTTAAGGTGGTTCCGGCGCGGAAGCATTCCTGGCGCTGGCGGCCCAGACCGGCAATCTCCACTTCCACGACGTCGCCGTCCTGAAGGTAGGGGAAGCGGCCTGAGAGGGCAACGCCTTCAGGGGTTCCGGTCAGGATGACATCGCCCGGTTCCAGCACCATGTACTGGCTCAGGTGGTGGATGATCGTGGGGACGTCGAAGATCAGGTCCGCCGTGTTGGAATCCTGGCGAAGCTCGCCGTTGACCCAGGTCTTGAGGTGGAGGTTGGTGGCGTCGAACTCGTCGGCCGGCACCAACCACGGACCCACTGGGGTGGACTTGGGCAGTGATTTGCCCTTGGTCCACTGGCCGGCGCCGCCGGGCAGCTGGTACTCGCGCTCCGAGAGATCATTGGCAATGAAGTAACCGGCGACGGCGGAGCCGGCGTCGGAAACATCAGACAAGTAGCTCACCTCGCGGCCCACAACGATGCCCAATTCCACCTCCCAGTCGTACTTTGTTGACAGCGGCGGGATCGGTAAGGCATCGTACGGGCCGGCAATGGTGTTGTTTGGCTTCAGGAAGACGATCGGGCTGGTGGGCGGCTCGGCGCCGGACTCGGCGGCGTGGGCAGCGTAGTTCATGCCGATGCAGACCACGTTGTTGGGACGTGAGATCGGGGAACCAAAGCGCAGCTCGGCGGCGTTTTCCAGGACCGGAAGCGTGCCGTTGGCCAGGGCGGAACGCAGGGCCGCCACACCGTCACTGGCCAGGAATGCCCCGTCGATGGCGGAAGTTACCGCGCGGGCGTCATAGACCTGCTCAACGCCGGCGGAATCGGTTGCGATGACAACGGGAATTTCCTGCCCTTGTTCACCAAGACGTGCAATTTTCATGGAATTCCTATCCTTCTGCGGCCGCGCTGTTGCGGCATCTCTGATCAGAAAGCCCACAGCAGAGGCCTAACATCTGAGCTTTTAGGTTACTTTACCCACTGGATGCAATTATTTCCGCATTTTAAGACACGTTGACATGTTAAACATCGGATGTTTAGCTTGACGTAACATTTACCAGCTTTAGCACTCTCCAAGGGAGCAACTGTGAGCACAATCAGCGCCGTGGAAACCAGCGACGTTCGTTTTCCAACGTCCCGGGACCTGGATGGCTCCGACGCCATGAACCCGGACCCGGACTACTCTGCGGCCTATTTGCGCGTGGTCACGGACAGCGACGACGGTCATTCGGGCCACGGCTTTGTGTTCACCATTGGCCGCGGCAATGACGTGGAGACGGCCGCGATCAAGGCGCTCGCCCCGATCCTGGTGGGCCGTAACGTGGAGGAACTGCTTGCGGACATGGGCGCCACCTACCTGGAGTTCATCAACGATTCCCAGCTGCGCTGGCTCGGCCCGGAAAAGGGTGTCATGCACATGGCCATCGGCGCCGTGACCAACGCCCTGTGGGATCTGAAGGCCAAGCGTGTCGGCCTGCCGCTGTGGAAGCTGCTGGGCACCATGAGCCCCGAGGAGCTCGTGAACCTGGTTGACTTCCGCTACCTCAGCGACGCCCTCACCCCCGGGGAAGCGCTGGAAATCCTGCGCGCAGCGGTGCCGGGCCGCGAAGAGCGGATGGCCGCCCTGATGGCAGAAGGCTACCCCGGCTACACCACCACCCCCGGCTGGTTGGGCTACTCGGATGAGAAGCTGGCCCGCCTGGCCCGCGAAGCCATCGCGGACGGCTTCAATCAGATCAAGCTGAAGGTCGGTGCCGACCTTCAGGATGACGTGCGGCGTCTGCGTGCCGCACGCGCCGCCGTCGGACCTGACATCAAGATTGCCGTGGATGCCAACCAGCGCTGGGACGTGGGGCAGGCCATCGAGTGGATGTCCCACCTGGCCGAGTTCGACATCGCCTGGATCGAGGAGCCCACCAGCCCGGATGACATCCTGGGCCACGCGGCCATTGCCCGCGGCGTTGCACCCATCCCGGTGGCCACCGGCGAGCACGTGCAGAACCGTGTTGTCTTCAAGCAGATGCTCCAGGCGCAGTCCCTGGAGGTTCTGCAGATCGACGCAGCCCGCGTGGCAGGCGTCAACGAGAACATCGCCATCTTGCTGCTGGCCGCCAAGTTCGGCGTCCGGGTCTGCCCGCACGCAGGCGGAGTGGGCCTGTGCGAGGCCGTCCAGCACCTGTCCATGTTCGACTTCGTGGCCGTATCCGGCAAGAAGAATGATCGGATGATCGAGTTCGTGGACCACCTCCACAAGCACTTCATCACCCCGATCGACGTGCGCGGCGGCTGCTACTGGCCGCCGCTGGCACCCGGCGGCGGGGGCGAAATGCACGCAGCCTCCGTGGCCGAATACACCTTCCCCGATGGTGCCTTCTGGGTCGCCGACGCGGCCGCCGTAGAAGCTGCAGCCGCCGAAGCCGCCAAAGCGGCCGCAGCCGCCGAAGCCGCCACGGCACTGGTCTAGTCACGTGACGAGCCAGGGAGTCCCCGCGCCGCTGCTCAACGACGCCGCGGAAGTGTCCATGATGTTCCCGGGCGCGGACCAGGCGGCGGGCCGCATGACCTCCGCCGGCCAGGACCCCGGTGCGCCCGCCTTGAAACTGCCGGTCCAACGGCCCAACGTGAGCGTGCCCGTCGTCGAGCTTTTCCTCACCACAGCCCCCACCACCGAAAGGGATTGACATGGCCCAAAAGATTGCCCTGCACACGCGCCTGAAACCCGGCAAGGAAGCCGAATATGAGCGCGTGCACGCCCGCATCAGCGAAGCGCTGGATGCCGCGCTGCGCGGTGCCGGCGTCACCGGATGGACCATTTGGCGCAGCGGCCGGGACCTCTTCCACGTCGTGGAGGTTGCAGACTACCAGACCATGCGCAAGGAATTGGCCGCGGACCCGGTCAACATTGCATGGCAGGCCGTCATGGGCGGACTGCTGGAAGTTGAAGACGACTACTCCGGCGAAGGCATGGGCCTGGCGAAGGTGTGGGAGCTGCCGTGAGCATTCCGGAATTGGGCCGGCTCGGCTTGGGTGCCGCAGGAATCGGCAACCTCTACAAGGAAATGTCCGACGACGTTGCTGCCGCCACCCTCGAGGCCGGCTGGGACGCGGGCCTGCGTTACTTTGACACGGCACCGCACTACGGTCTGGGCCTGTCCGAACGCCGCGTGGGTGCTTTCCTGTCCACCAAGCCGCGGAATGAATTCGTCATTTCCACCAAGGTGGGGCGCATCCTTGAACCCGTCGCGAACCCCACCGGAGCTCGCGACGAGCAGGGCTTTGACGTCCCGGCCGACGTCGTGCGCCGCTGGGACCCCTCTGAGGCCGGCATCCGCCGCAGCATCGAGGGCTCCCTGGAGCGGACCGGCCTGAACCGGATCGACATCGCCTACCTGCATGATCCCGACGTGTACGACCTTGACGCCGGCATCAAGCAGGCCCTCCCTGCCCTGGTGAAGCTGCGCGATGAAGGCCTGGCGAAGGCCATCGGCGTCGGCGCCAACTCCGCGGACGCGCTGCGCGACTGCGTGCTCGCATCCAACCTTGACATCATCATGCTGGCCGGACGCTACTCGCTGCTGGAACAGCCGGCCGCCGCAGACCTCATGCCGCTGTGCTTTGAGCGCGGCGTGGGCATCGCCAACGTGGGCGTGTACAACTCCGGCCTGCTGGCCCGTCCGGTCGTGCCCGACGACGCGAACTACAACTACGTACCGGCCCCGGCCCACATCCTCGCCCGCGCCAGAGCCCTCGCCTCCTGCTGCGACGACTTTGGGGTTGAGCTGCCGGCAGCCGCCTTGCAATTCGCCGCCGCCCATCCGGCCGTGAGCACGGTGGTGGTGGGCGCCTCCAACCCGGAGCAAATCCGGGAAACAGCCGCGCGCATGACGGCGGATATTCCGGCGGAGCTGTGGAGCGCGCTCGTTTCCCGCGGCCTCCTGGCGGAAGGGCTGGTCTTTGGCTAGCGCGGGCGCTGGCCCGGCACCCGGCGCCGGCGCCAATGCAGCGCCGGCCCGGATCGATTCCCACCTGCACCTGTGGGAATTGGCGCAGGGCCGGTACTCCTGGCTGCAACCGTCCCACGGCGTCCTCTACGACTCCTTCACGGCGGCGCAGGCGCGGGAAACCTTGTCCGGTGCCGGCGTGCAGCAGGCCATCCTG
>JBBSSN010000220.1:0-4312 GCA_038242035.1 Actinomycetales bacterium | reverse complement strand
CGTCATCGGGTAATACGTGCCGCCCTTGACCGTGGCGTCGTTGGAAATCACCAGGACCTGGCGTCCGTGCACCAGGCCGATGCCGGCAATCACGCCGGCGCCCGGAGAATCGTCACCGTACATTCCGGTGGCGGCCAGCGGCGCGATCTCCAGGAAGGGGCTGCCTTCATCGAGCAGCTGGTCTACGCGATCCCGCGGCAGCAGTTTTCCGCGGGCCAGATGCCGCTCCCGCGAGCGCTCCGGGCCGCCGCGCGCGGTCACCCTCAGCCGCTCGCGGAGCTCGGCCGCAAGGGCCCGCTGGGCTGCATCGTTCGCCATGAAGGCGGTGCTGCCCGCATCCACCAGGCTTTCAATCGTCTCCATCGACAACTTCCTATTTCAATATCAGTTAGTGATGATTAACTGGATTTAGGTTAGTCTGGATTAACCGTGATGTCCACCACAGGAGACCGATGAGCAGCGAGACTCCCCCCACTGGGGCAGTACAGGCGGAGGCTGCACAGACTGGGGCAGTACCGTCGCTCACAGTGCGCAGTCGTGCCAAGGCCAGCCGGCGGCAGATCATGCTCACAGCCGCTGCGGAGCTGTTTGCGCAGCACGGCTTTACCCGCGTCTCCATTGAAGACCTCGGCGCCGCCGCGGGCGTCAGCGGCCCGGCCGTCTACCGCCATTTCAGCGGTAAGCAGGCTGTTCTTGGAGCCTTGCTGGTGGGCGTCAGCGAGGATCTGCTCCACGGCGGGACCGCCGTCGTCGCCCAGGCTACTGACGGCGAAGCGGCCCTCCGCGGCCTGATCCGCTTCCATGTGGACTTTGCCCTTGCTAATCGAGACGTCATCCGGGTGCAGGACCGGGATCTGGACAGCCTCACCGCCGAAGACCAGGCCGCCGTCCGCACCCTCCAGCGCAGCTACATAGACGTCTGGGTAGACCAGCTCGGCCGCCTCCAGCCCGGAACCGCAGCTGCCATTCTGCGGCTGAAGGTGCAGGCGACATTCGGCCTGATTAACTCCACTCCGCACAGCGCCCGGAGCCAGCATGGCGGTGTCGGCGGCGCAACGGCACGCCCGGTCCTGGAGGCGATGGCCCTGGCCGGGCTACTGGCCGGCGCCTGACAAACCGCCACCGGCCTGCGCGGGGCTTCCGGTCACGCCGGGCAGCTGACGCAGGAACGTCACGGTAAAGCTAGAAGGCTAACTGCGCAGTTACCCTTCCTGCCTGACAGTGTTGGTTCTGCGTGACCCCTCGACAGAGCCCGGGACGGAACATATTTCAGCCGTGGCCGCGGAGCTTTGGACCCTGCTCGGCAGGCTGAACCGCCCTGGTTATGCCTTATGCCGCGGCCGTGCCGGACGGACTCAGCTTCTCCTTCTCGACGTACCCGTAGACCTCCGGAAGGATGAACTGCGCCGACAGGAACCCGATCAGGGAAAGCACCGACACGGCAAGCGTGGCGCCCACCGGGCCCCACGCCAACGTCAGGATCGGAAAGACGAACGCACCAAAGAACGATGCAGCCTTGACGAAGATGTAGCCGAATCCCGACGCGGTGCCCTTGAAGCGTGATGGCGCGACCATGGATGCGATGGTCATGCCGTTGGAGGCATCCCAATAGTGGCCCCACATCAGTACAGCGGCGCCCAGGATGATGATCCAGGAAATGTTTGCGCCGAGTCCGAAGGCGCCCAGCAGCAACCCGAAGAACGCAAGCCCGAACCCCCACCGGGCAACGCCCCTGTGGCCCGTGTGCTGGATCATGACCGGTGCGAGGAACCCGGAGATCGTCGCCAGCACGAATATGCCAGCAGTCCACAGGTTCGTGCCGGTAATGTTCGACCCGCCAGAGACACCAACGCCCGCCGTCACCAGGATCACGGGGATGTAAAAGCCGAATGCGGTGAACTCCGCGCCCTGGCACGCATTGGAAATCCAGGCGAAGATCGACGCTCTCCGCTTCGTCCGATCGGCCCAAATCACTTTCAGGAAGTCGCTCACCTTTGGCTTCTCGATCATCACATCGTGATCTGGCAGCATGTCGAGCGGCTCGTCGAACAGCTTGAGGGCGACCTTCTTGGCCTCGACGAATCTGCCCGAGTGAATGAGCGAGGTGGGCGTCTCGGGCAAGTTGAGCCGGGCGAGCAGGAGGATGAAAGCAGGCACCGCACCGATGCCGAGGGCAACGCGCCACAAGATGGCATGATCGATGCTGCTGACATACATGAGCGTGATCACCGCGATTGAGAGCACTTCGCCCAGGCCAAACATGCCCTGCCACCGGCTACCCATTCGGTCACGGGCCCCTCTCGGCATCGACTCCATGATGTAGGTGTAACCGATGGCGATGTCCGAGCCGAGCGGGATGCCGATCAGGATCCGTATGATGATCAGGTCCAGGACGCTGAACGAGAAGGCCTGCACGAGTGCGAGGATCACAAACAGCAGCATTGTAATGATGAACACGCGGCGGCGGCCGATGCGGTCCGCCACCCAACCACCGAGTACCGCGCCGACGAGTGCACCGGCCTGCACGCCCCCGGCAAGCCACCCGAGTTCGAACGCGGTCGGGTTGTACTCGGCTTTGACGAAGATGAGCACGAAGGCAAGCGCGTACAAATCCCAGGCTTCGATGAGGATCGTGGAGATCATCATCCACCCGCCGTACGTGCTGGAAGCCGTGCTTGGTTTGTTCAGAAGAATTTCATTGGCAGTGTCGGCAAGCTGCTCAACCTCGGCCTGGTCCATCGACACACGACCGTGACGCTCGCTCATGGATTACCTCCATATGGAATCACCCGGCCATGGCCGGGAGGCACGGCAGCGCGCCACCGGGGCGATGACTGCCAATCGCGATCAACGCCCAGTTGCCGATGCAGGCTCGACATCCCTTGTCTGCCCTGCCACTCTTGCAACATAGCGAGTGCTTGGGTTGCTGTCAAGCTATCGTGCACCGATCACAACAGCTCCGAGGAGGAAGCCATGAGCAACCCTGGGATCGTCATCCACAAAGCCGGCGACCTGCGCGTGCGAGACGTGGGCGAGCCGGCGCCGGCGGCCGACGAGGCGATCGTCGAAATCGCCTACGGCGGCATCTGCGGCTCCGATCTCCACTACTGGAAGGACGGCACCTCAGGGGCATCGATCCTCCGTGAGCCCATGATCCTCGGGCACGAAGTTTCCGGAACCGTGATTGCGGCCGCGGCGGATGGCAGCGGCCCGGAGCCGGGGACACGCATCGCCGTGCACCCGCTCACACCACTCGCCGACGGCGCGACGCCGTGGCCTCATGACCGCCCAAACCTGGCCCCGGGCTCCACCTACCTGGGTTCGGCCATGCACCTGCCACACACTCAAGGGGGATTCGCACGCCGCGTCGCCTTGCCGACACGCATGTTGCACGCAGTTCCAGATGGGCTCTCACTGGAGTATGCGGCTTTGGCAGAGCCGGCCTCGGTCGCTTGGCACGCGCTCGAACGCGCCGGCAACGTCCTCGGCAAACGCGTTGCCGTTATCGGCTCCGGTCCCATCGGGCTCCTGGTCGCCGCCACCGCGCACCATCACGGAGCCGCCGAGGTGGTCTCGACCGACCTGTTCGCGCTGCCCCGGCGACTCGCGGAAGGACTTGGCGGGACGGCCGTGGACGCAACGGATGCCGACACGATCAGCGCCTTTCATGCGGATGTGGTCGTCGAGTCCAGCGGAACGGTGCCCGGCCTTGCCGCCGCCGTATCCGCATGCCGCCGGGGTGGAACCGTTGTATTGGTCGGCAACCAGCAAAACGGTCTCGTCGATGCGCCGATGGCCGCCGTGATCACCCGGGAGTTGAACCTGCTCGGGTCCTTCCGTTTCACCGGCGAGTTCGACGCGGTGATCGAAGCGCTCACCGCGGGCAAGCTGAACGTCGAGGGCATCATTACCGCCGTCCGTCCAATGCAAGAAGCGGAGGACAGCTTCCGGCTGGCTGCCGACGCTTCGGCCTCGTCCAAGATTCTGCTGTCGTTTGGCGACGAGCCGGGGACATGATCCGGCGGTTCGGCAGGGATAACATGGCGCTACGGGCCTGCCAGTATTTAACACAGGGTCTGCTTTATCGGGTTTGATGGTGTAGTTCCAGTCGCCGGGGAATTGGCGGCGGGTGAGGGGCAGGGCTGACATTTCGGTGTCGCTGATCTTGATTCCGGTGGGGTAGGTGCTGTCGCCAAGTTTGGCGTGGACTGTGATCTCTCTGGACATCGGTTACAGCATCACTCACAACATCGCTTACAGGATCTCTCATGACATCGCTTACAGGTATCAGATGCGTGGCAGACCCGGGTTT
>JBBSSN010000219.1:0-4338 GCA_038242035.1 Actinomycetales bacterium | reverse complement strand
TGGACTCCGTACCCGCTCCGACACCAATTTAGACACGTGCTGCCGAAGTGATTTCCGGTGGCGGGAGGTCCGGGCTTCGGCCTAAGGTAAGCGGAAGAACCGATGGAGGGAGAGTGAATGCGCCACGAGCCGATTGCAGATTTTGAGACCGGAACACTGCGAGGCACCGGCGTCGGTCCGCTGCTGGAGCGGTTTCCGGACGTCCGTCGGATTGCGGTGCTCCGGGGAGGCGGGCTGGGGGATCTGATGTTTGCGCTCCCGGCTATGCAGGCCCTCGCTGCCTGCTATCCGAAGGCGGAGGTCATGCTGCTGGGTACGCCGGTGCACGCGGCGCTGCTGGCCCAGACACACAGCCCGGTTCATCGGGTTCACGTGCTGCCCTACGCTCAGGGAGTGCGACCGGGACCGGAGGATCCGCAGGCGCAGATGGAATTCTTCGCTGGAATGCGGGCCGAAAACTTTGACCTTGCCGTCCAGCTGCACGGGGGAGGGCGCTATTCCAACGCCTTCCTCCTTCGTCTCAGGGCCCGGTACACGATTGGGATGCGGACGGCGGACGCAGCCCGGCTGGACCGGACAATTCCGTATATTTACTATCAACACGAGCCGCTGCGGGCCCTGGAAGTCGCCGGGCTGGCCGGTGCCGTGCCGGTGGATCTGGAGGCCCGGCTGCGCCCCGGCGAGGAGGCCCGGCACGCCGTCCGGGAGCTGCTGGACCTAGGTGGAACGAGCCCGGGCGCACTGGTGACTATTCATCCGGGCGCGACGGATCCGCGCCGACGCTGGCCGGCGGAATCGTTTGCCCAGGTGGCCGCAGCCGCCGCAGCGGATGGCAGCCGGGTACTGATCGTTGGCGATGAGGCCGATAAAGCACTGGCGGAAGAGATCGTCCGCCTGGCGGACTCCGTCGACGGTGCGGTGAGCTCGATGGCCGGTCGGCTCTCTCTCGGAGAGCTGACCGCGCTCCTGGCCGCGAGCGACGTCATGGTTGGAAACGACAGCGGACCACGCCACCTTGCACAGGCAGTGGGGACGCCGACGGTAGGGATTTACTGGGTCGGCAACGCCATTAGCGCCGGGCCGCTCGGCCGGACCATGCACCGCGTCCACCTCTCCTGGGTGACGAACTGCCGCGTGTGCGGCGCGGACGTGACCCAGGTGGGCTGGACGGCGGAGCGCTGCTCCCACGACGAGTCTTTCGTCGCGCAGGTTATGCCCGAGGCGGTCTCTGCGGATGTGCGTGACCTCACGGCCATGAGCCTTCTTCTTCGTGACAAATGAGCATTTCCCGTATCTCGCAACCGACGGGCTGGGACAGCGCAAAGAGGATCGCTTGTGCCACCCGTGCCGGGTCATTGAGCCGCGAGTCATCCTGCGGCTTGTATTGCTCATCCCGATCATCAAAGAAGTGCGTCTTCATGCCGCCCGGAATGATGGTGGTCACGCCCATCCGGCCGCCTGTTTCCGCGGCGAGCGCCTGGCTGAATCCGAGCACGCCGAACTTCGAGGCACAGTAGGCCGTCGCGTCGGAAACGCCGCGCTTGGCCAACGTGGAAGCGATTGTGACCACGCGGCCGTGTGAGGCCAGCAGATACGGCATCGCAGCGCGGACTACGGAGACCGTACCGAGCAGATTGACGCTGATCACCTTTTCCCACTCGTCCGCCGGAACGTCGTCGAGCCTGCCGCACCGGTCTGTTCCGGCTGCGGTGACGACGGCGTCAAGACCGCCAAGCGCATGCGCTGCCTGTTCAACTGCCGCGGTGACCGCATTCCGGTCAGCAACATCCACCTCGAAGGCTTTGACTCCGCTCACCTGTGAGATGTCCCGGTCCAGTACCACCGGCGTCCCACCGGCTTCCAGCACAGCGCTGACGACGGCGGCACCGAGGCCCGATGCGCCACCGGTTACTACGATGCGACCGGCGTTTGGGAGATTGATTGTATTTGTGTTCATGCGAATCCTCACTTTTCGTCTATGTTTTTAGTTCCTGAAAAGCCGCTACCCTGTTGCGGAGATCGCAGCCGCCAGTGCGCTGGTGGAATGCTCCGGATAAAAAGGAACTGTGACGGTTTGGCCGCCCCAGGAGCGGACCAGCTCGGCTTCCGGCAGCTCATCGGTGGCGTAGTCGGCACCCTTTACCCAAAGATCCGGGCGCAGGCGGTCCAGTGCGATATCCGGCGAATCCTCGTCGAAGATCAGGACCGCATCGACACATTCCAGCGAAAGCAGCAGCTCCGCACGGTCGCGCTGACCCACGATCGGGCGTTGGTCCCCCTTGAGCCGTCGGACCGAGGCATCAGAATTCAGGCAGACGATCAGGCAATCGCCCAGTCCCCGGGCGGCGGCAAGGCTGCGTGAATGGCCTGCGTGCAGCAGGTCAAAGCAACCTCCGGTAGCCACCACAGTTCCGCCCCTATCACGGGTCTCTTGTACCACCCGAAGTGCATCGATGCTGTCCGAGTGCATCTGCACCGGCGGAGCCTGATGCGTAAGTGTCTGCACGCCGCCGGCGGCCAGGAAGGCGGCTGCCTCGCGCACGGCGATCTGTGCCGCCGCCGCCAGTTCCGTCCCGCTTCCCAGTTGTACGGCCAAACTCGCAGCGAACCGGTCGCCGGCACCGCATGGATCCGCGACGGTCACTTTGGGTGCCGGCACAAGGTGTCCGACGGCGCCGTCACCGGTATGCAGGCCGTCGCCCGAAAGCAGCATCGCCCCCTCGGCACCAAGGGTGATCAGGACGGACCGGCTTTGCCACCGGGCCAGCAGCGCGGACCCGGCCCTGGCTGCGGCCGCGAGGGACCCGGCCGCAGCACCGGCGGCGGCTGATCCGGCAGCATCGGCCGCGGACTTTCTGGCCTCGGCAAGGTTCGGGGTGACAACCGCAACACCGGCCACGGGATCGGCACCCGAGGGATGCGGATCCCAAATCACCGGAATTTCGCAGGCCCGCCGACGAATCAGCTCACGGAGGGACGTGTTAAAGGCCAGACCCCTTCCGTAATCGGACACCACCAGGACGTCCGCGGCGTCAACAGCTGCCAGCATCGTCTCCGTCACCTCCGGGACAGCCGCGCTGCCGCAGCCTTCATCGAATCTGACAAGGGGCTGACCCTGTGCCCGGATACGGCTCTTGACCGGCGTCGGGACACCGGAAGGACCGGCGACGACGTCAAGCCCGGTGAGCGTTCCGAGTGCCCCGCGCAGATCCTCCGCCGCGCGGTCATCCGAGAGCACCGTAACAAGAGTGACCCGGTGGCCGTCCCGGACGAGCATGGCCGCGACCAAACCCGCACCTCCGGCCCGGCGCACGACGTGCTCTACATCGACCACCGGAACGGGAGCATCGGGACACAACCTCTTGGCCGCGCCGTTCATGTCCACATCCAGCAAGACGTCTCCCAGCACCACGATGTTCATCGCGTCCTCCTTGCGTTGTCAGGGGCTGGGATCGCCGAAGATAAAGGCGGCGGCGCCGCCAAAACCATCGAAGGATTCGACCGGGCACGGGCAACTTCGGAGTCGAAGGCCCGGCACACGGCGTGCAGTGCGATCAGGTGCCCCTCCTGAGCGTTCGCGGGGAGAGCATCAACCGCAATGGAATCGTCACAGCTGCGGGTCAGCGGATTCGGACCGCGTCCGGTCAAGGCCCAGCTGGTCACCCCTATTGCGCGGGCCGCTTTCACCGCTTCCAGCAGATTCGGGCTCCGGCCGCTGGTGGAGATCAAAATCAGCACATCATCGGTCCTCCCGTGCGCCCGAACTTGCCGGGCAAATACCTGGTCATATCCATAGTCATTGCCAATGGCAGTCATGGCGGATGTTTCCGCGTGCAGGGCGATCGCTGAGAAGGGTTCGCGCTCGGCGTCGAACCGTCCTACCAGTTCTGCGGTCAGGTGCTGTGCCTCGGCTGCCGATCCACCGTTGCCCGCTGTCAGGAGCCGCTGCCCGCGCATGAGCTGCCGGGCCAGCTCGGTTCCCCATCGGGATAGGTGCCGAGCCTGACTGCGCAGCGACTCCAGTGCCGGTGCCACACTGTCCAAGTGCACCAGGACGGTTGCCAGAGCTGCATCCGCAGGCGCGTCCGCAGCCGCGCCGGCAGGAATCAGTGATCGTGGCGGAACAGCAGCGCTGAGCAGTGACTGTTGGGCAGCCATGGATTCCGGGCTCATAGCGCCGTACCTTCCATCCTCTGTAGATGGCTTTGGGGTAAATAGCTTTGCGGTAAATGGCTTTGCGGTAAGTAGTCCGGGGTCAGGTATTCCCCGCTCAGGTCTGCCGATGGCAATTCGCCGCGGGCAAGGACAGAATTGAGCGTGGTCTGATAGAACTTTTCC
>JBBSSN010000218.1:0-4367 GCA_038242035.1 Actinomycetales bacterium | reverse complement strand
GCGGTCCCGGCGCCGTTCAACTCCTCTACGGCCAGTTGGGCCAGCCGGCCGGCGAGGGTGGAATCCAAGCCTCCGCTGACGCCCAGCACGAAGCCGCCGGCCCCGGTAGCCAGCAGATATTCCTTGAGGAAATCCACCCGGTGGCGGATTTCAGCAGCGGGATCAATACTGGGTTTCACACCCATTTCCTCAATGATTCGTCTCTGGAGTTCACGCATACGTGCAAGCCTACTGTGCTGCTTTAAACGACTGTGATGCTTTAAACTACCGTGCTGCCTTGAAGAACCGTGCTGCCGTGCAGGGGACTTGCCCCCCGGGCCAGGGGAGCCCCGGCGCCGGCGGAACTGCTGACTTATAGGATGGAAGCCATGACTGCGCCCCTGGATCTGCCCGCTACCCGTTCCCGCCTCCTCGAACTGATTAAGGAACTGGCCATCGTCCGGGGCAAGGTGATCCTCTCCAGCGGGGCCGAGGCGGATTACTACATTGATCTGCGCCGCATTACGCTGCACCACGAAGCCTCCTTGCTGGTGGGGCAAGTCATGCTGGCGCTGCTCGACGATGCGGGGATCACCGGCATCGCAGCAGCGGGAGGGCTCACCATGGGCGCTGATCCGGTGGGAACCGCCCTCATGCATGCCGCCGCCGATCAGGGCCGGGCGATTGACGCCTTCGTGGTCCGGAAGGCGCAGAAGTCCTACGGCATGGGCCGGCAGGTGGAAGGTCCTCAAGTGCGCGGCCGACGCGTTGTGGCCCTCGAAGACACCTCCACGACCGGAGGTTCCGCGCTGACGGCCGTGGAAGCCCTGCGGCGAGCCGGCGCCGACGTTGCTGCCGTGGCAGTGATCGTGGATCGGGACACCGGTTCCAAGGAGCGGATCGAGGCCGAGGCCGGCATCCCCTACCTCTTTGCTTTCAGCAAGACCGACCTGGGGCTTTAGCCGGGAGGCTCCGGCAACCACCAGCGCTAAATACGCGGGATCAGGTCCGCCACCGAATTCAGGATTTCATCCGGTCGGAACGGGAAAGCGTTCACGTCCTCGGGCTGCGTGATTCCGGTCAGGACCAGGACGGTGTGCAGCCCTGCCTCCATGCCCGCGATGATGTCCGTGTCCATCCGGTCGCCGATCATCGCGGTGGTCTCCGAGTGGGCCTCAATACGGTTCATGGCGGAACGGAACATCATCGGGTTCGGCTTGCCGACAATGTACGGTTCCCGGTTGGTTGCCTTGCTGATCAGCGCGGCGATCGCACCGGTAGCCGGGAGCGGCCCCTCCTTGGATGGACCGGTGGCATCCGGATTGGTGGCAATGAAACGCGCGCCCTCGGCAATCAGCCGGATCGCCTTGGTAATCGCCTCGAAGGAGTAGGTGCGCGTTTCACCGAGCACCACATAATCCGGATTCTGATCCGTGAGAATAAAACCCGCCTCGTGCAGGGCAGTGGTCAAGCCGGCCTCGCCGATCACGAAAGCCTTGCCGTGCGGCATCTGGGCCTTGAGGAACTGCGCGGTGGCCAGCGCGGACGTCCAAAGGTTTTCCTCCGGTATTTCCAACCCCGAACCCCTCAGCCGCGCCGAGAGATCCCGCGGCGTGTAAATGGAGTTATTGGTCAGCACCAGAAAACGCTTCGACGTATCCACCCACCGCTGCAGCAGTTCGACGGCGCCCGGGACAGCCTGGTTTTCATGTACCAGTACTCCGTCCATGTCCGTCAGCCAGCACTCGATATCCTGCGTCCTGCGCGGTTCAAGATTTCCCACGTCAGCGTCCTCCTGGTTGTTGATAGCTGGTTGAAAAGCTGAAGGCGAACGCCGCTGTCCGCCGTCAGTCTTTCAGCTAACAGTCTTCCAGACGACGCAGGCCGTCCGGTAGGGGCTTCCTCGCGCACCGGCAACGGTACTGTTGGCAGGTGAATACGCACCAGGCCGACGACGGCGGCACGCCCCAGCCGGATCCACACCAGCCGGCGGTGGGCGTCGGCCCGTGGCAGGGCGCCCGGCCGGCGGGTGACCACTGGGACCCGGAACTACTGGCCGGGGGCGACACCCGCAACGTCGTGGACGAGTACCGGTATTGGAATCACGAAGCGATCGTGGCTGACCTGGACGCCAAACGCCACAACTTCCACGTCGCCATCGAGAACTGGCAGCATGACCTCAACATCGGGTCCGTCGTCCGCTGTGCCAACGCTTTTCTGGCCAAGGAAGTGCACATTATCGGCCGACGGCGGTGGAACCGGCGCGGTGCGATGGTCACGGACCGCTATCAGCATGTGCGGCATCATCCCAGTGTCGAGGAATTTGTCCAATGGGCTCAGTCCGAGGGCCTGGCCGTGATCGGAATCGACAACTTCCCCGATTCGGTCCCGCTGGAAACCTACGACCTGCCCCGCGATTGCGTCCTGGTCTTCGGCCAGGAGGGACCGGGTCTGACCGATGAGGTGCACGCAGCGGCTGCGGCCACCTTGTCGATTGCCCAGTTCGGTTCCACCCGGTCCATCAATGCCTCGGCCGCCGCAGCCATCGCGATGCACGCGTGGATCCGCCGGCACGTTTTCGGCCAGCATGTCTAGCGGTTGCCGGCAAAAACTTCCGTCACAGCCATATGCACGGGACGGCTGCGGGGTTAGGCTCTGGCCTGTGTGGGCGCAAAGGGCGCCCGCTTAGTCGGAGGTCTCCGATGAGAAGCTCGACACACATCAAAACCGGTCTCACCAAGTTAGTTGCTTTGGGCAGTTGCGCCGTCTGCGTCATTGCCTTCTCCGCGACGGCCGCCATGGCGGCGCCGCCTCCGCCGGATCAGGCCTATCCCGGATCCGTGCCGGGATGGGCGACGGCGCCCAATGATCAGGGCGCAGCGACGGACACCTCGGTGGAAGGTGAAATATTTTTGAACCTTCGTAACGCGGACCAGGCCAAGGCCGTTGCGTTGGCCGTGTCAACGCCGGGATCGGGCAGCTACAAACGGGCGTTGACACCGGGGCAGTGGATTCAACGGTTTTCGCCCACCCAAGCCGACGTTGACGGCGTCGTCGCGTTTTTGACCGCGAGAGGCATGACGATTACCGCGGTCCCGGCAAGCCGGCAATTCGTGGTGTTCCGCGCACCGGCCCCGGCGATGGGCACCGCCTTCGGAACATCGCTGCACGTCTACAACCACGCCGGAGCTTCGCTCGTCGCACCGGCAAGCGCCCCTTCGCTTCCGACGGCGGTGGCCGCGAAGGTACAGGCCATCAGCATCGATCAAAGCCGATTGATGACGCGACCGGACCTGGTGAAGCAGGACGACCCCGCAACGAACCGGTTGGCCGCGGCAGCACCGGCGGTGCCGGCCCCGTGCTCCAGCTACTGGAATCAGAACACCGTGACGGTGCCGCCGGCCTACGGCGGTACGACGAAATACGGAACGAACATTTGCGGATACAGTCCGGCCCAGCTGCAGAGCGGGTACGGGGTTTCGCAGTATGGACGGTGGGGCATCAACGGCGGCGGACAAACCGTGGCCATTATTGACGCCTACGCGTCCCCGGGCATCGTGCAGGACGTCAACACTTTCTCCACTGCTGCCGGACTGCCGGTTCTCACGGCAGCCACGTATCAGCAGATCGTCCCGTCTCCGGCCGAGTTCACCGATCAGGCGGCGTGCCAGTTTCCCAGCGGGTGGCAGGGCGAACAGACCCTTGACGTCGAGGCCGTCCACGGGGTCGCCCCGGGGGCAAAGGTTCTCTACGTCGGTGGCACCAACTGCGGGGGCGGTCTTGATGTGGCCATGGCGAAGATCCTTGACGGCAGGCTGGCGAACATCGTCAGCAACAGCTACGGCAATGTGGGCGAGGACGTTCCTGCCCAGGTGCTTGCCGGACAGGTCAATGAGCACATTCAGGCCGCTGCGGAGGGGATCGGGCTTTACTTCTCCTCCGGCGACAATGGCGATGAGCGGGCCAGCCTGGGGTATCCCTCCCCGGACTTCCCCGCCAGCTCGCCGTGGGTGACAGCGGTGGGCGGCACCAGTCTCGCCGTCGGGCAGAACGGTAACTACCTTTTCGAAGCGGGTTGGGGCTCGTCCCGGCAGGCCATCGTGAAGGACCCGGCCGGTAAGCTCAGTTACGCCGGGCCGCTGCCGGGTGCCTTCCGATTTGGAGCCGGCGGCGGAGTCAGTGCCATTTTTGACCAGCCGGCCTATCAGCGTGGGGTGGTTCCCAACGCGCTGGCCAATGGGCACCGTGTGTCCCCCGACCTCGCAGCCGTGGCGGATCCCTACACCGGGTACCAAATCGGCATCCGGCCGATCGTGGATGATGCAACGCTTGCCACGGGGCCGTACATCAATGAGACCTATGGCGGCACCTCGCTGGCTTCCCCTGTG
>JBBSSN010000217.1:0-4370 GCA_038242035.1 Actinomycetales bacterium | reverse complement strand
CCGTCGCCGATGGTCAGCAGTGCGTAGGTATTGAGCGCATCGGTGATGGACATCCCGCGCTGCGCCATACCGATGGCGATTCCACCCACCAGGTTGATGACAATGATGATGATGCCGGCGATGGCGTCACCCTTGACGAATTTGGACGCACCATCCATGGCACCGTAGAAATCCGCCTCCGCGGAAACCTCGGCCCGGCGCTCACGCGCTTGGACGTCCGTGATGAGACCGGCGTTGAGGTCCGCGTCAATGGCCATCTGCTTGCCCGGCATAGCGTCCAGGGTGAAACGCGCGCCGACCTCGGCCACGCGTTCGGCACCCTTGGTCACCACCACGAACTGGATGACCACCAGCAGCATGAAGATCACCGATCCGATGATCAGTGATCCGCCGACGGTGACCTTGCCAAAGGCCTGGATGACCGCACCGGCGTGGGCCTGGCCAAGCACCAGCCGGGTGGAGGAAACATTGAGCCCGAGCCGGAACAGCGTGGCGACCAACAGCAGTGAAGGGAAGACGGAAAAGTCCAACGGCTTCTTCACGAACATGGTGGTCAGCAGCGTCACCAGCGCCAGCGAGATGTTGATGATGATCAGCACGTCCAGCAGTGACGACGGGATCGGCACGATCAGCAGCATAATGACGCCGACCACGCCCACCGGGACGACGAGCTTGGAGAAGTTGCGGTTCACTCTAGATTCCTTCTGAGCTTAAGCGGGTGCGGGCTGTGCCGGACTGTGCTGTGCTGGACTGTGCCGGGCCGGGCTGTGCCGGGCTGGACTGTGCCGGGCCGGATTTAGCGGATGTGCCGAATCTGCCGCGGGACTTCATCGCCATCACGAACGCCAGCACGCGCGCCACGGAATCGTAATGCTCCAGCGGAATCTCCTGACCGATCGCGCAGCCGGCATGCAGCGCCCGGGCCAGTGGAACGTCCCGGATCATCGGCACCCCGGTGGCCTCGGCCTCCTTGCGGATCCGCGCCGCCATGTGGCCTGCCCCCTTGGCCACCACACGAGGAGCCGATTTCCCTGCTTCGTACGTCAGCGCCACGGCCAGATGCGTCGGGTTCAGCAGGACGACGTCGGCACCTGAGATGGCGGCGATCATCCGGTTCCGGCTCATTGCCAGCTGCCGGGAACGGCGCTGCGACTTGATCAGCGGGTCGCCGTCGGTGTTTTTGTTCTCATCCTTGACCTCCCGCTTGGTCATCCGGGTTTTCTTCCGGTTCCGCCGCATCACGACAATGACGTCCGCGGCGGCGAGCACCAAGCCGGCGGCAACCGCAAACTCAAGCATCGATGCGGCCCCGTCGCCCGCCGCGGACGTCAGGGCAGTGATGGACAGGCCGCCGGCGTTCAGCAGCACGGGCATGAGTCCCTGGATCACGACGTACAGCACCAGCGCGACGACGGCCGTCTTGAGCAGCGCTTTGAGGCCCTGCCACAACGCCTGGGTTCCCAGGACGCGTTTGAGCCCCTTCAACAGATCGAAGTGATCAAACTTCACCTCGAATTTCTTGAAGTGCACGCCGCCCTGCAGCGCCGCTCCCGCCAGCACGGCCAGTGCCACCACGATCAGCATCGGTGTCAGGGAACCGGCCAGGGACGCACAGCCGGCGCCGAGCGCCGAAAGCGCCGCACCGGGATCCGGGCTGGAGGCGATGGAGCGCAGCGTGAACAGCTGATCCGCCGCGGCATCCCCCGCCCGGGCAATGGTGACCGGAAGCATGACGGCGGCCGCCCCCACGCCGAGCCAGGCGGTGACGTCCTGGGACCGGGACAGCTGGCCCTTGGACCGGACTTCCTTCATCCGCTTGTCGGTGGCGTTCTCGGTCCGCTCCTGGGAATCCGCCATCTAGCCGCCTCCCGACAACTGGCCGAAAGCCTGGCCGGCAAGGGCCGCAACAATCCGGGGAAGGGCCGCATAGACCGCCCCGGCCAGGGTCAGCGTGAGGAAAATTTTCAGCGGAAAGCCCAGCGCAAAAGCGTTCAGCGCCGGGGCCACCCGGGTCAGCAAGCCGAGCCCGACGTCGGCCAGGAACAGCACCACCAGCAGCGGCCCGGCGATCTGCACCGCCGCGAGGAACATCTGTCCGGTGGCCGCGGTCATCGCCTGGATCGGGTGGCTGAGGTCGATTCCGCCACCCAGTGGAAGCGCCGTGAAACTGCGGATCATGCCGCCAATTACCAACTGGTAACCGTCCGTGACGAACAGCAGGGCCAGCGTGGTCATCTGAAATAGACGGGTGAACTGGGCGCCATTGAGCATGGCCTGCGGGTCAAAGGCCTGCGCCATCTGGAATCCGCCGAACATGTCAATCAGGCTGCCGGCGGATTGGATGGCGGAAAAGATCAGCATGACTAAAAAGCCCAAAGCCGCCCCGACCACGATCTCCAACACCAGCGCCGTGATGAAACCGGCTGTATCCGGGGACTTGTAGGTCGACGCCACCCGCGGCGAGACGGCCAGCCCCAGTCCCAGCCCCAGCATGGCCTTGATCCGGATCGGAAAGCCGTTATAGGAGAATGGCGGCGCCACCACAAAGAACGCGATCATCCGCACGCTGGCCAGCATCAAGGCCTCCAGCCAGGCCGGATTCAGTGTCAGTGCCACGTTAGCCGCCGCCGTTGAGCAGGCCGGGGATCCGGGCAAACATTTCGTGCGTGAAGGTCACCGTTTCGCTGATCATCCAGTGCCCCGCGACCAGCAGCACCAGGGCCACCGCCACCGCTTTGGGCACGAAGGACAGCGTGACCTCCTGGATCTGCGTGATGGACTGCAGCAGCGAAATCAGCAGGCCCACGGCCAGTGCCGTCAGCAAAACGGGTGCGGCCAGCTTGGCCGCCAGCAAAAGCGCCTGCGCTCCGATGTCCATAACTGCGCTGGTATCCATCAGCCGCCCCGGTAACTCTGGATCAGGGCGGTAATAACCAGGCCCCAGCCGTCCACCAGGATGAACAGCAGGATTTTGAACGGCAGCGAGACCATCACCGGCGGCAGCATCATCATACCCATCGACATCAGCGCCGAGGAGACCACAATATCGATGATCAGGAAGGGAATGAAAATGACGAATCCGATAATGAAAGCAGCCCGGAGTTCGGAAATCATAAAGGACGGAATCAGCGTGGTCATGGGGACATCGGCGGCACTGGCGGGATTATCCATTCCCGCCGCCCGCGTCATGAGGGCGATGTCCTCCTGCCGTGTGTGCGCCAGCATGAAGGTCTGCAGCGGCTTGGACGCCGCCTCAATCGCCGCGCCGAAATCCAGGTTGCCCTGCAGATACGGCTGGACCGCCAGATTATTCACGTCCGTCAGCACCGGCATCATGATGAAAAAGGACAGGAATAACGCCAGGCCGGCCAGCACCTGATTCGGTGGAATGTTCGGCAGGGCCAGTGCGTTCCGGGTCATCGCCAGCACCACAAAAATCTTCGTGAAGGAGGTCATCATCAGCAGTAGCGCCGGCGCCACGGACAGCAGCGTGATGCCGATCAGCGTGACAACGGCGGACGACGGCGTGCCGTCCGGCCCGTTGATCTGAACCGTTACGCCGCCGTCGGGTGAGGACGGGCTGGCCGGGTCCGTCGGATCAGCCGGAGCGGTGGGATCGGTCGGATCCCCGGGCGCCATCGGAAGGTGCGCCTGCGGAAGGGGCGCCATCGGAAGGTGCGCCATTTGGACATGGACGGCCTGAGTCCGTATCTGCTGGGTCTGCACGGGTTGGCCCTGCAGCTGCGGTGCGGCCTGCGCACTGGCGGAGCCGAGCAGCAACAGCACCGCGGCAGCCAGCAACGCCAGCACCAACAGCACCACGCGCCTGCCCAGCTGTGCTGTGACGACGGTCGTCACCCGGTCAGTCCCTTCCGGACCGCGGCCGCGGCCTGCCGCCAAGTGGCACCGGCGAGGATTGAACCGCCGAGGGCGCCAGTCGCCGGCGCGTTACGGTTGCCTCTGCGCGAGGGGAAAGTTTTCGTGGAACCGTTCAGATCTGCTGTGGCCGGATCTTTAGTGGTCAGGTTCGGATCGGCCGTTTGGGCCTGCTGCAGGGAGTGCGCAAACGCCGCAGCAGCCACTTCCTCTGCGGGTACTTCCAACTCATGGAGCACATTGACCGAATGCTCGGTCACGCCCAGCAGAAACCGCTGGCCGCCGGTTTCAATGACCACTACCGAGGCCTTCTGGCCCAGACCCTTGCGCGCCACAACCTTCAGTGGATCGACAGCCCCGCGGACGCCCGCGCCGCGACTGACGCGCCGCTGCACCAGCCACAGCACGGCTATCACCGCCCCAAGGGAAAGTACCACCCGCAAAGCGAGGATCAGTGTGTCCATCTAGCTAGCCGCTTCAACCACGTCGAGGAT
>JBBSSN010000216.1:0-4371 GCA_038242035.1 Actinomycetales bacterium | reverse complement strand
GCGCTCGACCGGGCAGCGCTGGGAACGCTGATTTTTGCTGATTCCACCGAGCGCGCTGCCTTGAACGCCATCATCCATCCGCTGGTCCGCTCACGCGCCGTGGAATTGATGCAGGTGGCGGCTGCGGCCGACGGCAATGCGGTCGTTGTGCAGGACATTCCCTTGCTGGTGGAGACGGACCAGGGCAGCGCATTCCACCTGGTGCTGGTGGTGGACGCGCCGGTGGAACGTCAGGTTGCGCGCATCGTGGCACACCGCGGGCTCAGCGAAGCGGATGCTGCGGCGCGGATTGCGGCGCAGGCCCCACGGGAGGACCGGCTGGCCGCGGCCGACGCCGTCATCGATAACAGCGGGACGGTGGCAGGGACCCTTCGCCAGGTGGATCGATTATGGCAGCAGCGGCTGCTGCCTTTCGTGGACAACCTTCGGCACGGCAGGAGGGCGCGGCGGGACGGGCCGGCAGTACTGGTGCCGCCGAATCCGCAATGGCAGGCCCAGGCGGCCAGACTCTCGGCACGGATCGTGGCGGCAGCTCCGGGCGATGTGCTGGCGGTGGACCACATTGGTTCCACCGCAGTGCCCGGCCTTCCCGCGAAGGATGTCCTTGATCTGCAGGTTCGGGTCCGTTCGCTGGCGGATGCTGATCGATTGGCGCCGGCTTTGGCTGCCGCCGGCTTTCCTCGGCTGCCCGGGGACTGGCACGATACGCCACATCCCCCGGACCAAGACCTGGCGCAGTGGCAAAAGAGGTTGCATGCCTCGGCAGACCCTGGGCGTGCTGTGAATGTCCATGTCAGGGTGGATGGATCCGCGGGCGCACGTTTCGCGCTGGCCTTTCGGGATTGGCTGCGGGCAGAGCCCGCGGCGTGTGCCGACTATCTGAGTGCTAAGCGAGGTGCTGCAGCACAGCACTCTACTGCCGTGGGAACCGGCGCATATGCCGAGGCAAAAGAACCGTGGTTTAGGGACGTGGCCTTCCCGGAACTGGCCCGGTGGACAGCCGCTACGGGATGGACGCCGCCCTGGGCCGAATTTCCGCTGCCGTAGCAGGGGCGTGTCCGGAACTGAAAAGAGCTGCCGCTGCGGGTGCAGCGGCAGCTCTTTTCTGCACCTGGGTGAGTTCACGGGGCCTCTACTTCATTGCAGACCTTTACTTCACAGCGGGGCAGTTCTGTTCCACGCCGTTGAACACGAAGGTGGACTGCCCATTGCCGCAGGCATCCTGAAGCTCGTTGGTCAGGTTGACTAGCGCAACGGCGACGATGATGATTCCCGCGATCCACAGCACCGAGACAATAATACTGACAATGATTCCGACCTTGGCGGGGGTGTTCTTGAAACCCGCAGCCTTGGACTTCTTGAGCGCAATAATGCTGACCACGAGTCCGGCGATGCTGATCAGGAAGGCCAGGACCAAGCCGATTATGCCGAGCGTTTTGCCCGGATCCTGCACGGTGGCCCCCTGGTAGCTCTGCTGCGGCCGCTGGCTGTAGGGAGCTGGCGGCTGGGCGCCGTAGGCAGGCGGGGCACCTTGCTCATAGGAGGGCGGGGCAAACTGGCCGTACGCCGGAGTCGGCTGATCGGACTTTGCGGGCTCCTGGCCGAAGGGAGCAGGCTGTTGCGGATTGCTTTCAGTCATAATGTCCTCTGTCTTAGGTGCCGGGTAGATAGGGGTGGTTCCCCAGCCATTCTTCCATGCATCCAGCGCGGCGCCGGGCTTGGGAAAGGGATGTTCCACGGATGCGGCAACCGCACGCCTTACCCGTGTCGGTGGCACGCGGTAGCGTTAGGGTATGAGTCTTGCGCAGGAAATCAACCGTGTTGTGGCGCCCTTCGAAGTCATTAGCGATTATCAGCCGGCGGGGGATCAGCCGACTGCTATTAAGGAACTGACGGAGCGGATCAACAACGGCGAGAAGGATATTGTCCTCTTGGGCGCCACGGGAACCGGTAAATCGGCGACGACGGCGTGGCTGATCGAACAGGTTCAGCGCCCCACGCTGGTGATGGTCCAGAACAAGACGCTGGCCGCGCAGCTGGCGAATGAGTTCCGTGAACTGCTGCCGAACAACGCCGTCGAATACTTCGTTTCGTATTACGACTACTACCAGCCTGAAGCATACGTTCCGCAGACGGACACCTTTATCGAAAAGGATTCCTCGGTCAACGAGGAAGTTGAGCGGCTGAGGCACTCGGCAACCAATACCTTGCTGACCCGCCGGGATGTGATTGTGGTGGCGACAGTCTCCTGCATATACGGACTGGGCACGCCGGAGGAATACGTGGCCGGCATGGTGACGTTGCGGCGCGGTGCCGAGATGAGCAGGGACAGTCTGCTGCGTAAGTTTGTCAGCATGCAATACGCGCGCAATGACATCGATTTCCACCGAGGCACGTTCCGGGTGCGTGGGGATACCGTGGAAATTATCCCGATGTATGAGGAACAAGCTATTCGGATCGAATTTTTCGGTGACGAGATCGAGAAGGTCTACACCTTGCATCCGTTGACCGGAGAGGTTATCCGGGAAGAGACCGAGATGTATGTTTTTCCCGCCTCGCATTACGTTGCGGGCCCCGAGCGGATGAACCGTGCCATCAAGCAGATCGAGGATGAGCTGGCCGTCCGGCTCAAGGAGTTGGAGGGGCAAAATAAGCTGCTGGAGGCCCAGCGGCTGCGCATCCGGACCACCTACGATCTGGAAATGATGCAGGAGATGGGGTTCTGCAACGGCATTGAGAACTATTCGCGGCACATTGATGGACGCGGCCCCGGGACCGCGCCGCACTGCCTGCTCGATTATTTCCCGGATGATTTCCTGCTGGTCATCGATGAATCCCATGTCACG
This sequence comes from Actinomycetales bacterium, assembly GCA_038242035.1. Taxonomy (GTDB): domain Bacteria; phylum Actinomycetota; class Actinomycetes; order Actinomycetales; family Micrococcaceae; genus Arthrobacter_M. The sequence continues at coordinate 1,525 of JBBSSN010000216.1, read as the reverse complement.
GTTCCGCAGATCGGGGCGATGTATGAGGGTGACATGTCACGGAAGCGCACATTGGTGGACCACGGCTTCCGGCTGCCCTCGGCAATGGATAATCGGCCGCTGAAGTGGGACGAGTTCCTCGAACGGGTGGGCCAGACGGTCTACCTATCCGCGACCCCGGGTAAGTACGAGCTGGCCAAGTCGGACGGTACGGTGCAACAAATCATTCGCCCCACCGGCCTGATCGATCCGGAAATAATCGTTAAACCCAGCAAGGGACAGATTGATGATCTGCTGGCCGAGATCCGGATCCGGGTGGAGCGCAACGAGCGTGTCCTGGTCACCACGCTGACCAAGCGGATGTCTGAAGACCTCACAAATTATCTGCTGGGACACGGCGTTAAGGTCCAATACCTGCACTCCGACGTGGATACGCTGCGGCGTGTTGAACTGTTGCGCGAACTCCGGATGGGCACATTCGACGTGCTGGTGGGAATCAACCTCCTCCGCGAGGGCCTGGACCTGCCCGAAGTGTCGCTGGTGAGCATTCTGGACGCGGACAAGGAAGGCTTCCTGCGCTCCGCCACCTCTCTGATCCAGACCATTGGCCGCGCGGCCAGGAACGTCTCCGGTCAGGTGCATATGTATGCGGACAGGATCACGGACTCGATGGCCAAAGCCATCGATGAAACTAACCGCCGACGCGTCATCCAGGTGGAGTACAACACGGAGCACGGGATCGATCCGACGCCGCTGCGGAAGCGGATCGCGGACATCACGGACACGTTGAACCGGGAGGACGCGGACACCCGTGAGCTGCTGGAGGCTGCGGGTAAGGGACGCGGTAAAGCGCGCGGCAAGGCACCGGTTCCGGTCCGCCATGATGGACTCGCGGCCGTCCCGGCCGAGGACCTGCTGGATCTGATCGGTCAGCTGACGGAGCAGATGCATTCCGCTGCCGCGGATCTGCACTTTGAACTGGCGGCCAGGCTGCGTGACGAGGTGGGGGACTTGAAGAAGGAACTGCGTCAGATGCAGTCCGCCGGTCACGCATAGGCGGGCACGGGCTAGTTCGAGCGGACCTGTGCAAGCCCAGATCCGCGCACACTACTCTTCCCGGCACATCTTCAGCAACCGGGCGAAGATTTCCTCGCCGTCTTCGGTGATGCCGTCATGATGGTAGTCAGCTGTTTCCCACGCCTGCAGGCCACGCACCGCTGCCGCCGTTTCCATCGACAGATCGTGATCAACATAAATGTCGTCAACATAGACGGCCGCGGCCACGGGCACGGTGTTCCGGGCCAGCTGCGCCCGATCATACAGCGGCGGCCAATCCTGCCGGGCGGCCAGCAGCTCTGCCACGTCCGCCAGCGGCACCAGCGCCGGGTCCTGAGTAAAGTACCAAGGGTAGACCATTTCACCGGTCAGCAGCGGCGCCTCGCCGCTGGGTTGGAAGCTTGGGTATTGGTCAAGCACCCGCGAGGCGGACCAGTTGGTGGCCCTGCCTTGGGCATAGATTGACTCGTGCAGCAGCGCATAGAGGGGG
>JBBSSN010000215.1:0-4377 GCA_038242035.1 Actinomycetales bacterium | reverse complement strand
GGACTGGAGCGGGCCCGTTCCTTCCAACAAGGTCAGGATCAGTACCGCGGTGAACACGCAGACCAGCAGGATCCCGCCGCGGTAGACCAACGGCGAAGCCGCATCCAGGAAGAACATGCAGCCGATCAGCAGGGCGAGCGCACCCAGGCCGATGAATTTGCGGCGGTGACGCCAGTTGGGGCGGCTCAGGTCCATTCCGGTTCCGCCGGACCACGCGAAGGCCAGGGCAATGCCGATCAGCAGACCGAAGGCATGAGTATCGGTGCCGTAGTACACTCGGGTGGCATCCGTGCCGGGCACGTACAGGATGGCCATCAATAGGGCGGACGCAAGGGCACAGCCGACGGCAACGAACAGCCGTGTCCGTCGGCTGCTGGCGCACCGCATGAGCAACAGGAATCCGAAGGGCCACAGGAGGTAGAACTGCTCTTCCACGGCCAGGGACCAGAAATTGACGAACAGTTGCGGTGCCGTATGCGTGAAGTAACTGGAGCCGGCGGCGATTTCAAGCCAGTTGTTTGAGAACGTCATGGCCCCGAGCGTCTGGCGGCCGATGCCGACCAGCAGATCCTTGCCGATGAGGAATCCGAGCGCGGTGCTGATCAGGATGACAACCAGCAGGGCCGGAAGCAGGCGGCGCGCCCGGCGCAGCCAAAACTGCCCCAGCGAGACCCCGCCGGTACTGGAGACCTCACGCAGCAGCAGCGTGGTGATAAGGAAGCCGGAAACAACGAAAAACACGTCGACTCCGAGGAACCCACCGGGAAGCAGACCCGCGTACAAGTGGAAGAGCAGCACCGCAAGCACCGCGATGGCACGCAGCCCGTCCAGGCCGTTAATCCGCCCGATTTCCGGCCGTGCGTGTTCCTCGATGGCCACCTGCGCAGCTGCCCCGCGCTGTCTGGCCCTTTCCTCCATGCTCATTGTGCGCCCCATCCTCGCAACCGCTATGTAGCGGAACCGGCAGTGTAGTGAAACCGGCAGTGTCGACTGTGTCCAAGGCTAGACGGGGCCTGTCACTAAATCAGGTAGCGACTCGGCGCATGCTCAAAGGTTGTTCGCCGGAACGGAGCGGAACGGGTCGGGAGCGGAATGGCTCAGTCGTCCACGTCCACGTCGTCGTCGGCATCCTCCGAGAAGACCCAGTCGAACATATCGAAGACGAATTCGCTGAACGTGCCGTCCTCGCTGGTCCAGGCGCCCGTGGCGTTGTTGCGCCGCCAGACAATCGGATCGGGGACGGCCAGCTGCTCGGCGCGGAAGCCCCACGTGAACTCCTCGTCCTCATCCTCGAGAAACAACAGGTAGCCGTCCTCGATCTGAAGTTCCTCAGGATCCCAGAAATAGTAGTAGGCCTCCATCAGGTCCTCGCAGCCGCCGAGGGCATGCAGGAATTCGCGCAGCACCTGCGGGACGGTGATGTTATGCCCGGCCAGCAGCTCATCGAGCTCGGCCAGCGGGATTCCGTCGGCTTCCTGCCACGGCTCGTCGAGATATTTAGCTACCAAGGCACGGAAATTGTTCAGGAACATGTCGCTCATACTTAGGCTCCGAGTCAGTGGGGATCTGATTCACAATCCTAACCGCGAACGGCTGCCGCCCGATTCCAGCGCGCAGCGAGCGGGGCATGCCAGCCAAAGTGCCAGGCCAGAATCCGGAAGGCAAAAACGGCGACGGCGGCAGCACTGCCGGTGAATAGATTCAGCACCCCGGTGCTGAAGAGCACGGTGGTCAGACCCGCGCCGAGGAAGGCCGGAATCCCGTACAGGTCCTTTGAATCGAAGAGTTGGGGCACCTCGTTGGCCGTAACATCGCGCAGCAGCCCGCCGCCAACCGCGGTCGTCACCCCGAGCAGGATCGCCGCCACCGGGTTGAGCCCCGCGACCAGCGCCTTGAGCGTGCCGGTAATGCAGAACAAGGCCAGCCCGCCGGCGTCGAAAATAATCAGCAGCCTGCCGCCGCGCTCCACATGGCTGAAGAGCAGATGCACCAGGACGGCTGCCAGCAGCGGGGGCGCTAAATACAGCGGCTGGGAAAAGGCCGCCGGCACGGCCGTTGAGATGATGAGATCGCGGATCACGCCGCCGCCGAGTCCCACGAGGGATCCGAGCAGCAGCGAACCGACGATGTCGAAGCCTTTCCGCGCCGCCAGTAGGCTTCCGGAGACGGCAAAGAAGAAAACCCCCAGCAGGTCCAGGGCCAGTGCCACATCAAAATGCGGTGCAATATCGAAATTCATGGCCTGCATCTTTGCTCGGTGCGGTCGGCGGTCTCAAATCCAGATTACGGCGCGGGTGGCGGCCAGGAGCGAAGGAAACGTCGAATTAGTTAGGCTGGGCGCATGACCTCTGCCACAGCCACTGCCGCGCCGCTGGTGCACATAGAAGACTTCCGGATGGACTTCGGCGATCAAACGGTGATCCAGGACCTGTCCTTTGACGTCCACGAGGGTGAAACGTTCGGCGTTCTGGGCAGCAACGGCTCGGGCAAGACGACGACGATCCGGGCGCTGCTGGGCATCTACCGGCCGACCGCGGGCACCCTGCACATTGGCGGGAAGGTGTTCAGCGACAGTTATGGCTCCCGGCTGGGCTACCTGCCGGAGGAGCGCGGCCTGTATAAGAAGGAGGCCGTGCTGGACGTCATGGTGTACTTCGGCAGGCTCAAGGGCCTGAGCGCCCAGGCCGCCAAGGACTTCTCGCTTGCGTACCTGGAGCGGGTGGAACTGGCGGACAAGGCCAAGGCCCGCGTGGACAAGCTCTCCGGCGGCCAGCAGCAAAAGATCCAGCTGGGCGTCACCATCATGAATGATCCTCAGCTGCTGATCCTTGACGAACCCACGAAGGGTTTTGATCCGGTCAACCGGCGGCTGCTGATGGACATTATCGAGGACAGCAAGAAGGCCGGAGCGACCGTGATGATGGTGACTCATCAGATGGAAGAAGTGGAACGGCTCTGCGACAGGATCGTCCTGCTCAAGGACGGCCGGGCGGAGGCCTACGGCACCATCGACGACGTCCAGAACCAGTACGGCGGACGCACCATCCGGCTGCGCTTCTCCGGTGCCGTCCCGCCGTCGGGCCTTTATGACGTGCTGCTGCGGGAAACCAATTATGCCGAACTCGCCCTGCACGACGGCGTGGACGAGGCCGAGGTGCTCAGGGAACTCGTGGCAGCCGGTGTCACCGTCCGGGGATTCATCGCAGCCAAGCGTTCCCTGGAGGACATTTTCATTCAGGTTTATGGGGATCAAAACCAACCACACACCCCAGCGAATGCCGGGGAGCGCTGAGCATGGCACGGCACAACCTGGGCACGGTCGTCTCCTTCGAATTCCTCCGTACGGTGAAGAAACGGCGCTTTTGGATCGCCACCTTGGCCATCCCCATTGTCCTGGGCATTGTGTTCGGGCTGATCTATCTGAGCAACTCCACCACCAGCAGCTCGGCGGACGCGCAGAAGAACGAAAACCTCGCCTTCCGCTATACGGACAATTCGAAGCTCGTCAGTGCGCAGCTGGCGGCCGGGTTCGGCGGCAAGCCGGCGACGGATCCCGCTGCCGCTATCGCCGCGGTCAAGGCGGGGACACTGGACGCCTACTTCGCGTACCCAGCGGACCCCACCAAGGAGGTCACCGCCGTTTACGGGACGGACAAGGGCATCTTCAAGAACGGCGCCTATGATGCCGTGGCGAAGCAGCTGATGGTGCTCTCCGCGCAGGAAAAGGTGGGCTCGGCGCAACTTAGCGCGCTGGTGCAGGGGAATTTTAAGACCGACTCCAAGACCTACAAGGACGGTGCGGAATCCGGTGGACTGGGCACGGTGGTGCCGCCGCTGCTTTTCCTGGTGATCTTTTATGTCACGATCATTTTGCTGGCCAACCAGATGCTCGCGTCCACCCTGGAGGAGAAGGAAAACCGCGTCACGGAAATGATCCTGACCACGCTGAATCCGACCACGCTGGTGGTCGGCAAGGTGATTTCGCTGTTCATGGTGGGATTGCTGCAGATGCTGGTTTTCAGCACGCCCGTGGTGGTGGGCTACCTGTTTTTCCGGGACAAACTCAATATCCCGGATTTCGATCTCTCGCATCTGATCCTGCAGCCTGGCCCCTTGCTGGTGGGCGCGCTGCTGCTGATCGGCGGTTTCATCCTGTTCACCGGCGTGTTGGTGGCCATCGGCGCGGTCATGCCCTCGGCAAAGGAAGCGGGCACGGTCTTTGGACCGATCATGGCGTTGATCTTCATTCCGTTTTACATCGTGACGTTGGTCGTGAGCGATCCGCAGGCGCTGATTGTGCAGATCTTCACCTATTTCCCGCTCTCCGCCCCGGTCACCGCGCTGCTGCGCAATGCCTTCGGCTCGATGAGCCCGGTG
>JBBSSN010000214.1:0-4381 GCA_038242035.1 Actinomycetales bacterium | reverse complement strand
CGGCGCTCGGTGACATTCGCTGCCTCGGAAAACATGAATCCCGTCATCCCTGCTCCCTTCGCGCAATCGGTTCTATCATTCGTTCGGTCAGTTACGGCTGCCTAGTTATAGTCATGATGACCTGAACTAAGTTTACGACCCGGTCCCGGAAAATCAAAACCTGACGACGGCGAAGGACGGGACGCAGGCGGTACCGGGCAGGGACGCAGCTGGGCCGGTGGGCCAGGACGCAGCTGGTACCGGGACATTAATCCGGGCAACCGGCGATGGTGGCGTTAGGGCGGGTGGCACCCTTGCTGCCCTATGTCAGCTTTGACCTGCTGCGGCTTCGAGCAGCGGCAGAGTCCTGCCCTGGAAATGCGTGTTGAGCACCATGACCGAGGCGGAGCGCCGGACAGACTTGGTGGCAATCATGGCGTCCAGCACGCGCTGCAAATCCGAATTGGACCGTGCCGCCACCCGGGCCATCAGGTCGCTGCCGCCGGAGACCGTATGGATCTCGAGAATCTCCGGAATAGCCGCCAGCGCCTCGACGACGGCATCATGCCCCAGGTCCTGGTTGATCGTCAGCGAGCAAAACGCAACAACGGGAAAACCGAAGGCCGCAGGATCCGGCTGCGGGGCCCATACGGAGATCACTCCGGATTCCAACATCCGATCCAGCCTGGACTGCACGGTGGCGCGGGCTATCTGCAGCACCCGCGAAGCCTCTAGGACGGAGATGCGCGGAGAGTCCGTGAAAAGACGCACGATTTTCGCATCAAGAGCATCAACAGCCATCACAATTCCCTTATCGAACGACGCCAACGGGACAGTTATCCGTCCTATTGGCTAAATCGGTATACAACCTGTCGCCATTGTTTCACGGTGCTGCAGTGGACCCTGATTGACGATTACGAGGTGAAAGCGATGTCCAGTTCGGCTGCGACGGTGCCAACCGCTTGTCGATAGTCCAGAGCCGCGTATTGGCCGTGAGCATCGCGGATGCCAGCAGGTGAACATCCAGATAACCAACCCCTCTTCCGGCCAACCGGGCGCTGGCGATCAGGGTCATAACTTCCCGATGGGAGGCGCCAATCACCCGCGGGATGCGCTGCAGGGATTGCAGAAACGAATCCGGCCGAGCCAGAATTCCCAGCGCCAGTTCGCTGATAACGCCGTCATGAGTGACTACCAGGGAATCGGCGAGAGCCTGGATGAGCACCTTGTTGCCGCTGCGAAGATGGTCTATCCAGACGCTCGTGTCCACCAGGATTCCCATCGGTCTTACGCAGTGCGCCGGCGCGGAGCGGCAGAGGCTGCCGGGTCTGAACCACCCAACAGTGCCAGCCGTCTCGAGCTCTCCTTTGCTATCAGCGCGCTCCAGGCCTCACGAAGCAGGGCAGACCGCCCGCTGATGCCCGTGAGTTCCCCGCCTGAGCCAGCAAGTCGTCATCCAGATTTACAGTCGTCCGCATATGATTCACTCCCTTGCACCATTTTCTACATCTGATGATGACAGAAAGAGTGCGGCTCTGAAAGGGTCTGAAAAGGAAGGAGGTAAGCCGCACCTCGCCGCGGGAGGAGTCTGCCGCCTCATGTTGGGAATGAACAATTTGTCACCTATCGAGCGTCACTCTGTCTGTTAACTGTGCAGGTTGACGGCAAATTTATGCCCGATTGCGCACAGGGCCGCCGGTGATTAGGGTCACAGGTGGACGGCGTGCTCAAAGGCGCGCACGCCACCACTATCAGCTGAACTGAAAGACCCTCAATGACTTCACACTCCGATCCATACGCCGGTCCGCACTCCGACGGCGAATCGGGCACTGGCGAAACCGGGCCGACCGGCGAAGAGCTGCGCGCCCTGTACAAACTCATGGTTGCCGTCCGCCACCTGGACACCTCGGCCGTCGCCTGGCAGCGGCAGGGGCTGATTCCCGGATACGCCCCCGAGCTGGGACAGGAAGCGGCGCAGGTCGGTAGCGGATACGCCGTCGACCTGAACCGCGACTTCGTCTTTCCGACCTACCGGGAAATGGGCGTGGCGCGGGCGATGGGCGTGGACATGGTCGGCTACATGTCCACCCACAAGGCGAGCTGGCACGGCGGGCTCTACGATCCGGTAAAGTCCCGAATGGCTCCTATCCAGGCCGTCGTGGCCGGATCGGTACTGCACGCCGTTGGCTGGGCGCACGGGCAGAAACTTGCCGGACTCCCGGCGGAAAAGCAGGGGGTCGCCGTAAGTTACTTCGGCGACGGCGCCAGCTCGCAGGGGGATGTGCACGAGGCGATGAACTTTGCCGCCGTGATGAAGGCGCCGGTGGTGTTCTTCACGCAGAACAACGGCTGGGCCATCTCCGTGCCGACCGAACGGCAGGTGGCCGGCGGCTCCGTTGCTGCCCGGGCTGCAGGTTACGGCATCCCGGCACTGCAGATTGATGGGAACGACGTAGCGGCCGTTGTCCGAGCCATGCGAACGGCCCTGGCACACTGCCGCGCCGGGAACGGGCCGATGGTGATCGAGGCGATGACCTACCGGCGCGGACCGCATTCCACCAGTGATGATCCGGGCCGCTACCGCACGCTGGATTCGGAAAGCGCTGATGCGGGCACCGATCCGATTCTTATGCTGCGCGACCGGCTTCTGGCCGAGGGCCTGGCAGATGAGGCGTTCTTCGCCGCGGCACTCGAATGCGCGAAGGTTGAAGAGGAAGAAATCCGCGCGGGCGTCGCCGCACTGGCGGCCCGGCCCGGCAGCGAAATGTTTGACTTTGTTTTCCAGGAATCCACTCCGGCCCTGGCCGGACAGGCACAGCGCTGGCGCGAGGAGTCCGAACATGTCTAATACACCGATAGATGAGATGGACGTCCATTCCAGCGATCTCGAAGCCGCCCGGCACAACGTGGCGGCGGCGGATGCCAGGGCTGGTGCGGAGGTGCACGATCAATCGCCCGAAAGCGCAGCACAGCCCGGCCGACGGACGGAAATCATGTCCATGCAGCAGGCGCTTAACCTGGCCCTGCGCGAGATCCTCGCCAGTGATCCCAAGTCGCTGGTACTGGGCGAGGACGTTGGCGTGCTGGGCGGAGTCTTCCGAATCACCGACGGCCTGCAAAACGAGTTCGGCGCCGAGCGGGTCTTCGACACTCCGTTGGCAGAATCCGGCATCCTCGGCATGAGCGTGGGCCTGGCCATGGCCGGTCTGCACCCCATCCCTGAGGTTCAGTTCGACGGTTTCTCCTACCCTGCCGTGAACCAGATTGTCTGCCAGCTGGCCCGCATGAACTACCGCAGCCGCGGCACACTACCCATGCCGGTGACCTTGCGCGTGCCCAGTTTCGGTGGCATCCGGGCCCCCGAGCTGCACGGCGAAAGCCTGGAATCGCTCTTCGCGCATGTCCCCGGGCTGAAGGTCGTCTCACCGTCATCCCCGCACGATGCCTATCACCTGCTCAAATATGCCGCCTCCCGGCCGGATCCGGTCGTGTTCATGGAGCCTAAGTCCCGGTACTGGCAAAAAGGCGAAGTAGTGTTCGACGACGACGACGGCGGGTCCGGGTCCGATGGCGCCGGCACCTCCGCGGCTGGCGCGACAGGCTCCTTCGTTGACGCCACAGGCGCCCCCGCGTCGGCCAATCTGGGTTCCAAGGTCGTCCGCTCCGGCAAGCACCTGACCCTCATCGCCTGGGGCGCCATGGTGGCCCGCTGTCTTCAGGTGGCTGAGCTTGCCGCCGAAGACGGCATCGACGTCGAGGTGCTGGACCTGCGCTGGCTCAAACCGATCGACGCAGAGGGGCTGGCCGCCTCGGTCGGCAAAACCCGGCGCGCCGTCGTCGTCCATGAAGGCCCACTGACGGCCGGACTCGGCGCCGAGGTGGCCGCGCTGGTGACCGAACGCTGCTTCGGCTCGCTCAAGGCTCCGGTGGAACGCGTCACCGGATTCGACGTGCCGTACCCCTCCGGCGACCTGGAAGACGAATACATCCCCAACATTGACCGGATTCTGTTCGGCATGCAACGAGTATTGGAGTACCGCCGTGGCTGAAATTTCCTTCCCCCTGCCGGACCTCGGTGAGGGCCTGATCGAGGCCACCGTGCTGGAATGGCTGGTGGCACCCGGAGATCAGGTGGAACGCAATCAGCCGCTGGTCGAGGTGGAAACCACCAAGTCCGCGGTGGAGCTGCCCTCCCCGCAGGCAGGCAAGGTGGTACGCATCCATGGCGAGCCCGGCGGAACCATCGCCGTCGGTGAGCCGCTGATCGTTTTTGAGGTTCCGGACAATACGGCCGGGATCGTGGGCACCGTGCCGGTTGAAGAGGCCCCGCGGCGCCGAGTCCGGCTTAGTGCCCTGCCGGAGGATGACTAGTCACGACGACGGCAGGCCCTGGCGCGCTGCG
>JBBSSN010000213.1:0-4396 GCA_038242035.1 Actinomycetales bacterium | reverse complement strand
CTACCGTATATCCGCCGGGGCAGCCGCGACTACTCCACCGGCAGCACCGGCGCCTGCGCCTTGCGCATCAAGGCAGACAGTACGACGGCGGCAACAGCTATGATCGCGGCCACCAGGAACGCAGCGCGGATTCCGGCTTCCTCCCCCGACACCGCTGTCGCGGCGGCGAAGATGGACACCAACAGGGCCGTTCCCGCTGCCCCCGCGACCTGCTGCAGCGTGCTCATAATCGCCGAACCATGCGAATACAGATGTGGCGGGAGCGGGTTCAATCCTGCAGTGAAAGCCGGGGTAAACAGCAGCGCCAACCCCGCGCTGAGGCCCATGTAGACCGTGACAATCCACCACACCGGCGTCTGAGCCGTGAGCAGGGAGAATTGCCAAAGGCACAACACCATCAGCACGGAACCGGTCACCGTTAGCGGCAAGGGGCCGATCCTGTCATAGAGCCGCCCTGCCACCGGGCCCAGCAGTCCCATGGCGAGCCCGCCGGGCAGAAGCACAAGCCCGGTGGTGACACTTTCCAGGTGGTGGACCTGCTGCAGGTAGATCGGCAGCAAAATCACGCTGCCGAACAGCGCCATCATCGCCACGACCATCAGCGCGGTGGAGACCGTGAACATACGGAATCTGAACGCGCGCAAATCAAGCAGCGGCGCGCCGCCGGTCTGCAGCCGAAGCTGTCGGTGCACAAAGGCTACGAGGCAGACCACGCCGATGCCCAAGGCCACTATCGCCGGAACGGTTGAGCCGCCGTCGCCCTGACCGCCGATCCCGCTCAGACCATAGACCACGCCGCCAAACGCCGGGACCGTGAGAAAAACCGAGAGAACGTCGAGCTTGTGGACGTCATGCTCGCCGATGTTCGTGAGATATTTGGCGCCGATGGCCAGCGCCAGCAAGGCAATGGGCAGCACAAAAATGAACATGAACCGCCAGGACAGCGCCTGCAGAATCAGTCCGGAAAGCGTCGGACCGAGCGCCGGCGCCACGGAAATCGCGATGGTCACATTTCCCATCACCGAACCGCGCCGTTCCAGCGGAACCAAGGTGAGAATGGTGGTAATCAGCAGCGGCAGCATGGTGGCCGTCCCCACAGCCTGGATCACCCGCGCCAGCAGCAGTACCTCAAAACCTGGCGCCACCGCCGCCAGTGCCGTGCCAGTGCAAAACGCACCCATGGCCAGCAGAAACACGGTCCGCGTAGTCAGACGCTGCAGAACAAAACCGGTAGTCGGGATGACAACGCCCATGGTCAGCATGAACCCGGTGGAGAGCCACTGGATCGTGGATGCGGAGACGTTCAGATCCAGCATCAGCCGAGGCAGCGCCACGTTCATGATGGTTTCGTTGAGGATCACCACAAACGTCGCCACCAGAAGCGTGGTGATCACAACCACAGATTCCTTGGACATTTTCATCGATGCGGCGCTCACGCTGGTTTGCGCGCTGGTCTTAGCAGACATGAGTATTCCTGGGAGCGATGGTTTATGAAACTGCTATTTTAGCTGTGGTTCACTGCCTCCGGGAAGTGTTCGACGACGATGCCCCGCCGGTGGTTTGCTCCTGATCCGAAGGCGTCGTGCCCCGCAGCGTCCGGTGCAACCGGTACGGGCGATAGTCCGCCGATAGCGGAACCGTCAGTAGTGGCAGCGGCACTGCCACACAATCAATCGCGATGAGTCGAAAGAGTAGATCAATCGATGTTCCTGACCGATCCTCCTGGACCACGGCGAACCATCCATGTGCCGCAGCTGTTCCGGCTTGCCAATTCCGGTGCCGGGATTCCTGCGGGCATCCTTGATGATTATGTTCACTCTTTTCAGCATCGCACGGTCGTTAGCAATCCAATGCTGATAGTCCTCCCGGCCATCGTTCGTGAAGCTCAGATCGAGCATTGCGCGGTGTCTTCTTCTACCTCATCGTCGTCTTCTACCTCAACCAGCTTGCGCGCACTGGTGGTGCCGGCCCGAACCTGCTGGGCTGACGCGGCCAGCCGAGCTGCGTTTGCCGGTGAACGCAAGAGGTAGGCGGTTTCACGGAGCGCGTTATATTCGTGCGCTGCGACAAGGAATGCAGAGCCGTTCTTGGACGTAATCTCGATTTCGTCCTGATCCAGATTTACTTGCTCGATCAGCCGATAGAGGTCCTTGCGGGCTGCTGTTGCGGTCACTGCCATGATACTCACTTCCATCATCCGTACGGAATAACGTACGTCTAAATTCTACCCCTGCAGGATTGCCGGTACAAGCATTATTCTCACCGATTCACTCCGGCATGATCATGGTCCGCAGATCCAGCTGTTGCAGTACATGGTCTGCCGCCTCCGGGTCGGTGCCGGGTTCGTTGCGGGCCTCAATGATTTCCTGCCGGGCCGCGTCCAGCGCGATGGTCTGCACGGCCACGACCAGCTCCCGGCTGCGCGCCCTTAGTTCTCCCGCCGCGGCCGCGTCGAGCTTGCCGCCACCGGGCGCAGTCCCGTGAACCCCCGTGTTGTCCGTCAGCTCCGCGTACAGCCGCGTCATCCGCGAGCGGACCAACTTTAGCTTCTCCGGCGGCAGCGCCTTGATCAACGGATTGTTCTTCAGCGCCGCCTGTGCGGCAGATTGTGCCCGCCGGGCCAGCACCCGGGCCGCGTCACGCTCCACGGACGGATCCTCGGAGGCTTTCAGAACACGCATCAGCCACGGTAACGTCAGCCCCGGCAGCACCAGCGTAGCCAGCAGCACCGCGCAGGCGATCACGATGATCTCGTGCCGGGCGGGGAAGCCGGCGCCGCTGTCCAGCGTGAGCGGCAGGGCCAGAGCTAAGGCCAGCGTAGCCAGACCGCGCATGCCGCACCAGGACAACACAATCACGTCCTTGAACGAGAGTCTGGACAACTCCGTGCCGCGTTTTTTGATCATCCCGGCAACCAGCCAGATCCAGAGTACGCGGACCACAATAACCAGCACGCAGACCACGACGGCAGCGGGCACCATCGCGAAGATCGCGCTGCCTTCCTCGTCGATCACGCGTTTGATGGCAAGACCCACCAGCCCGAAGGCAAGGCCAGTGACCAGCAATTCCACCACATCCCAGAACGCAGCGCCGGTGAGCCGCTCTGCCGCGTCTTGAGCCCGCGCATGACGCTTCATTTCCAGTGCAGTGACGACGACGGCGATCACGCCGGACGCGTGCAACTCCTCCGCGAGAATGTAGGCGGCAAAAGGAACCACCAGCGTGACCGCGCTGCGCGCCACCGTGGACTGGATGAACCGGGTCACCAGAACCGTGATCCACCCCATGGCCATGCCCACCGCCACAGCGACGGCGGCTCCGAGTATGAAACTTACGGCGATTCCCGGCCCGATCTTGGAACCCGCGGCTGTGGCAGCGGTGGCGGTCTGGAAAATCACAATGGCCGCGGCATCGTTGAACAGCCCTTCACTCTGCAGAATGGTGGTGAGCCGACGTGGCATACGTACCCGGGCGGACACCGATTCCACAGCTACCGGATCCGGCGGGGCGACGACGGCTCCGAGCGCGATGGCCGCGGGAATTCCGATACCCGGGATCAACAGCCATCCCGCACCGGCTGCAACAGCAGTCGTTACCACTACCAGGCCGACGGCCATCAGCAGGAGTGTGCGCCAGCGGATCCGGAAGACCACCCAGGAGCTCTTTTGTGCCGTAGCGAAAAGCAGCGGGGGGAGGAAGATCGGCAGGATCAGCTCAGGAGCAATCTGCAGATCCGGAAAGCCGGGGACGAAGGTCAGTGCGGCGGAAAGGATCAGCATCAGCACTGGATAGGGCAATCGCAACCGGTCACCTAATCCAACGGCGACAACTGTGGCAAAGAGCAGGCCGACGATGAGTGCCAGCTGTTCCACGTGGTCACCTTTCCAAGAGTGAGTTGGACCGGAAGGGTCAGCTCGGATGGACGCGTTCTCGGACGAATTCCAAGGCCTCTACAAATTTACCGCGTCTGGGGCTTTAGTCTCCCTCAGGAACTCGCCGGATCAATTGGCCGGGGTCCCTCAGGATCACCTGATCAACGCGCCTCCAAGCCCCCAGGGTCTGCGGGGTCATTGGGTATTTGTGAGTCAGTCAGAAACAGGGCGCGATACGCTGCGTCTTGGCAGGGGTCCGGTGGCGGGGTTGTTTCTGGTCCCGTGCCGGAGGCTGCTGCGTGGTGGGTGAGCAGTGTTGGAAGCCGTGGTGGGTGGTGGTCCGGTGGTGGCGGCGGGTAGTACGTCCCGGCCGGTGAGGTCCATGCTGTCTGGCCGGTGCCGGTCATGGACGGGGTCCAGCCCCGCAGCCGTGGTCCGGGCCGGTCACCGACGCTGGTTTCCCCCTCAGGGGACGAACCATCACGGGCAGCGAAGGTGCCGGTGCGTTTGCCGTGCCGGTCTTT
>JBBSSN010000212.1:0-4425 GCA_038242035.1 Actinomycetales bacterium | reverse complement strand
GCATCGACCAAGGTCCGCAGCGATTGCTGCTGCGGCTCCGTGTCGTCGTCCATGACCCAGACAAGGTCCGCAGAATGCTTCAGGACGGCCCGCTCAATTCCGGCGGTAAACCCGCCGGCTCCGCCGAGGTTGACCGACAATTCCACGAGGTCCACCGGGTATGGCAGCTCCGTGTCCCGGACAAATCCTGCCGAGCCATCCGTTGAAGCGTTATCCACCACCACCACCACGTCCGGCAGCAGCGAACCGCCAGCGATACCCTGCAGCGTTTTACCGAGGAGCTCCCTCCGGTTGTAGCTGACCACAACAGCAACGACGCGCGGGCTGCCCGCGCCAAAATCCGGGGAATTCATTCCTCGTCAAAAACCTTCCAGCCGTCTACAAGCGGTCATTCCGGCTGCCTGGGGAAGCCCCATGATGCTTGTCCGGCAGCTACCGGCCCTGAAGTGGCCGGTAGACTCTTTTACGGATACCGGCTATCAGTCTAACCGGGCCTCCCGGCCTGCGGATGTCGGTCCTGCGGACCTTGTCGTGCGGGAATATTGGCTTACTGGCCTTGTCCGAAGAGGATATTCCGGCAAGGACGTGGGCCGCATCAAGGAAGGTGGAGGAACAGGACGTGCTGGTTGCAGTACTCGGTGCCGGTGGATTTGTCGGCTCGGCCGTCGCAGCGGAACTTGCCGCCCGCGGCGTGGATGTCCGCCCGGTACACGCCCCGCGGCTGGAATCCTCCGCCGGCAACGCGGCCGTTCTGGTCCGTGAAGCAAGCTCTCAGGCATCGGCAGCCGCGACAGCACAACTCGCTGCGGAGTTTTCCGGGGTGGACGTGGTGGTCAACGCCGCCGGGTTGGCAACACCGGGCAATGCAGGCTCACCGGCCCTCACGGGGGCCAATGCGCTGCTCCCCTGCATCGTCGCCGCGGCCGCCGCTCAGGCAGGCGTCCACCGCGTGGTCCAGCTCAGCAGCGCCGCCGTCCAGGGGCATCGGCCGGCACTCGACGATTCAGCGGAACGAGTCCCCTTTTCCGCCTATTCCCGCTCCAAGTCCTTGGGTGAGGAGGCCTTGCTCAAGGCCGAGCACGGGGAAACCGAAGCAGTAATTCTGCGGGCCACGTCCGTTCAAGGACCAGGACGTCCGACGACGGCGGCACTGGCCAAACTCGCCGCCTCACCCCTTGCTTCGGTTGCCGCTCCCGGCACCGCTCCGACGCCGGTCAGCTCCATCAACGCGTTGGCGTGGTTTACCGCGGAAATCGCGCTCCATGCGGGCTCCGTGCCGGAGATCGTGCTGCAGCCGTGGGAAGGGCTGAGCGTCACCGAGGTCCTGGCGGCCGCCGGCGGAAGAAAGCCACTGAAACTTCCGGCCTGGCTTTGCAGGTCGGCCCTGTACAGCGGCTATTTCCTCTCCCGGCTCACCGGTGAACGTCTGCATGGCTCGCTGCGGCGGCTGGAACTTATGTGGTTCGGTCAGGCGCAACATCATGGCTGGGCGGAGTGGAAGGGACTGCTTCCCCATCCACACGCTCCGGCAGTTCTTCGGCAGGCGGCTGTGCATCATGCGGCTCTTCACGCTCTGCCGGGGAATGGCCGGCGGCGGCGGAAATCCGCTCAGGTGTCATAACTGCGGATTCATCGAGTTCAACGGGGCTAGCCAGCCCAACAGGACTTTCCGCCACGGCCGGTACCGCGGCATCGGCAATAGCCGGCACGTCGGCATCCGCCAGGACCGGCACCGCTGCATCGGCCGCTGCCGGCACTGCTGCCTCCGTGAAGGCAGCCTGATCGTCCGTCTCCGGCAGCTCCTCGCCCAGACCCACTATGGATGGAACGACGTCGCGCAGGCGTTCCAGCGAGATGGCGCCCGCCCGGACCACGCGCAGGCTCCCGCCGGTCGCGTCAACGATGGTCGATGGAAGCGGGTCCGTGCCTTCGAGTGGCCGAAAACCCGCTTCCAGGTACACCTCCACCGACTCCGCCAGCTGGGAGCGTGCCTCGGACGCGCTCTGTGCAGCGGCCTGCCCCGTCCGATTGGCCGACGACACGGCCAACGGACCCGTCATGGTCAGCAGATCCAAGGCCAGCTTGTCATCGGGCATCCGCAAGGCGACGGTACCCTTCGTGTCGCCAAGATCCCACGTCAGCGATGGCTGTGAATGGAAAATCAGCGTCAGGCCGCCGGGCCAGAACTGCTCCGCCAGCTTCCGGGCGTCGTCCGGGATGTCCGTGGCCAGCCCGTCCATCGTGTTCAGCCGGGGAATCAGCACCGGCGGCGGCATGGAACGGCCGCGTCCCTTGGCAGCAAGCAGCGTGGCAACCGCCTGCGGGGAAAAGGCATCTGCCGCGATCCCATAGACGGTGTCCGTGGGTATGACGACAACCTGCTTGGCGGCAATCGCCTTTTGTGCATGGGCCAGGCCCTCGGCACGCTGATCGTCGGACGTGCAATTATAGGATGTGGTACTCACGTAGCCATTCTTTCATCATCAGGTCCTTCACCATCGCCTCTGTCCTGTGGCCGCTTAATCGCGGCTGCAATCGCGGCTGTCATCGGCACGGACGGCGCTGGTGGCCCGGTCCCGGCCATTGAGATCAGGATGCGTCCTGACGTCGGACCAGCAGCCGGATTCCCGCAGCAGCGCCGCCATCTGCGGACTCTGCACCTCGGCATGTTCGAGGACAAAATATCCTCCCGGTTTCAGGAGTCGGGCGGCCGTCCCTGCCGCTGCCGCCGGGAGTTCCATGCCGTCATCGCCGCCGCCGTACAGCGCCAGATGAGGATCATAGTTGGCCACTTCCGGCTCACGCGGCACCGCTCCTGCCGGAATGTACGGCGGATTGGACACAACTACGTCTGCGGAACCGTCGAGTTCGGGGAAGGCCGTCCGCAGATCGCCCTGCACCAGCGTGACCGGCAGCGGCGCCAGGTTGCGCTCGGCAAACCTGTAGGCTGCCGCGCTCAGTTCGACGGCGTACACCCGCGCGCGCGGGACCTCAAGAGCCAGCGAGCCGGCAATGGCCCCCGATCCCGTACCAAGATCCACTACGACGGGCGCTTGCGCCCTTGGCTGCGTCTGGTCTGCCCCGTCAAGCAGTTCTGCCAGCCGGTCCACGGCCAGCTGGACCACGGATTCCGTCTCCGGCCGGGGAATGAAGACTCCCGGACCGACGGCAAGTTCCAGATAACGGAAATACGCCACACCGGTCAGATGCTGCACCGGAACCCGCTGGGCGCGCTGTTGAACCAGTGCATCGTAGCCACTGGGTTCGGGCGCATCCCCGAGCATCATGGCACGCAACCGGCCCAGCCCCACTCCCAGCAGGTAGTCAGCGAGCAACTCCGCGTCAACCCGGGGAGACGGAACACCTGCGGCAGTCAGCACGGCCGCAGCGGCGGCCACGGCCTGCGCCAGCGTTCGCTGCGCCACTTAGTCTCCGATGGCGTCCAGCCGCGCCTGCTCGTCCATTTCAATGGCGGATTGCACCACCGGTTCCAGATCTCCGTTCATCACCTGATCCAGATTGTAGGACTTGTACCCGGTCCGGTGATCGGCAATGCGGTTTTCCGGATAGTTGTAGGTGCGGATCCGCTCGGACCGGTCCATCGTCCTGATCTGGGACTTGCGGACCGCGGAGTTTTCGGCATCGACGATGGCCTGCTGGTGGGCCAGAATACGGGCCCGCAGCACGCGCATCCCGGCCTCTTTGTTCTGCAGCTGCGACTTCTCATTCTGCATCGCCACCACAATTCCGGTGGGAAGGTGCGTGATGCGAACAGCGGAGTCGGTCGTGTTGACGGACTGCCCGCCGGGACCGGAAGAGCGGTAGACGTCGATTTTCAGGTCATTCTGGCTGATTGCGACCTCTTCGGGCTCATCCACCTCGGGCAGCACCAGCACTCCGGCAGCCGAGGTATGGATCCGTCCCTGTGACTCGGTGACCGGCACCCGCTGGACGCGGTGTACGCCGCCCTCAAACTTCAGCCGGGCAAAGACGCCTTCGGCCGGGTCATTAGAGCGGCCCTTGACGGCAATCGAAATATCCTTGTAACCGCCCAGGTCGGACTCCGTGGCGGAAATAATCTCGGTCTTCCAGCCCCGATTCTCCGCATAGCGGGTGTACATCCGGACCAGGTCCGCGGCGAACAATGCGGACTCATCTCCCCCCTCGCCTGCCTTGACCTCAAGAATCACGTCCCGGGCGTCATCGGGATCCCGCGGGATCAGCAGCCGGCGCAGTTTCTCCTGGGCGGCCAGCAGCGACTCCTCAAGCACGGGAACCTCGGCAGCGAATTCGGCGTCCTCCGCGGCCATTTCCTGCGCAGCCGCCAGATCGTCAGTGAGTGACTCCACCTGATGGTAGCCCTCGACGATCCCGCTCAGCTCGGCGTAGCGCCGCCCCAGCTTGCGGGCCAGCCCCTGATCCGCG
>JBBSSN010000211.1:0-4427 GCA_038242035.1 Actinomycetales bacterium | reverse complement strand
CCCCAAGCTGGGAATCAGCTGATTTAGCGATTGTCCGGCACCTTTGAGAAACTTAGTGACATGCCTGAAATCACTGTCCATCTGCTGCGCCACGGCGAGGTCTTCAATCCCGATGGTGTCCTGTACGGGAGGCTGCCGGAGTTTCATCTATCCGAACGAGGCCATGCGATGGCCGCCTTGGTCGCTGCCCATCTGCAAAAACGCTCGGACGACGGCGCCAAACTGGTCCATCTGGTCGCCTCACCGCTGACTCGTGCCCAGGAAACCGCCCAACCGACCGCCGACGCGTTGGGGCTGAGTATCGTGACGGATCGGAGAATTATTGAGGCAGAGAACCATTTTGAGGGGTCCAGGATGTCCCGGCACGAAATTCTCAAGCCACAGCACTGGCCGTATTTCTGGAACCCGCTGCGGCCCTCCTGGGGAGAGCCATATAAACAGCAGGCCGCCCGGGTCATGGAAGCCGTCCAGGATGCCCGGCGCCGCGCATTGGAGCTGGGCGGCGATGGTGCCGAAGCCGTGCTCGTCAGCCACCAGCTTCCCATCTGGGTGACCCGGCGCACGGCGGAAAATAAGCCATTGTGGCACGACCCGCGGCGTCGCGAATGCACTCTGGCTTCGCTGACATCCCTGGTCTTCGCCGGCGACGCCGTGACAGCCGTGCGCTACAGCGAACCCGCTGCGGCGCTGCTGCCCGGTGCTGCGACAACGCCGGGGGCTTAAGGAAGTGCCCGGCGTTGAGGAAAAGTCTACTTTTCGACGCGTTGTAGAATTTGGATGTGGATAGTTCCGTGAGCACTAAGATGAGCCGTCGCACACTGCTGGCTGCCTCCGGCGCTGTCCTCGCTCTTGCACTGTCCGGCTGCACCGCCAAAGACCCACTGGCGCAGCAGGCCAATGCAGGGGACAACAAGAACTACATTGCCGGCGACGGCTCCGTGACGGAGTACGCGGCCACCGAACGCAAACCCGCGGTCCGCTTCTCCGGGAAGCTCTTTGACGGAACGGTAGTCTCCTCGGACTCGTTTGCCGGTAAGGTCACAGTGCTGAACTTCTGGTACGCAGCCTGTGCGCCCTGCCGGGCCGAGGCGCCGGACCTGCAGAGTTTGTACCAGGCGCTCAATCCCGAGGGTGCCATTTTCTACGGAGTGAATATCCGGGATGAAGCACCCACTGCCGACGCATTTACCCGCACCTTTTCCCTCGGTTACCCGAGTTTCAATGACAAAGACGGCGGCCTGCTGCTGGCGCTGACGGCGTTCGTTCCACCGGCAGCCGTTCCCACCACATTGGTGCTGGACAAAAAAGGCAGAGTGTCGGCGCGGATTTTGGGCCTGGCGGATAAGAGTACGTTGAAAACTCTCATCACCGCTGCGCTGGCCGAAAGCCCGTGAACAACCCGTTCGCCGAGACGGTGCTCAGCGGCTCGATGCTGCTCGCCATGCCGGTCGCCCTCCTGGCAGGACTTGTCTCCTTCCTGTCTCCATGCGTGCTGCCGCTGGTTCCGGGCTACCTCGGGTACGTCAGCGGGCTCACCGGCGTCGATCTGCAAAAGCAGCGCCGCGGCCGGATGGTTGCCGGCATCGGGCTGTTCGTGCTGGGATTTTCCGTCGTCTTTATGTTGATCGGCGCCGTCTTTGGCCAGCTTGGCGCCTGGCTCAAAGGGCCAAGCGCAGCGTGGGTGACACAGCTATTGGGCGTCCTGGTAATAGTGCTCGGAGTCATTTTCCTGGGCGGGCTGAATTGGTTTCAAGGGGAAGCAAAAATTCACAGCCGGACTCCCGCCGGCTTGTGGGGTGCGCCGGTATTGGGAATCACCTTCGGGCTGGGCTGGGCTCCGTGCACCGGCCCGACGCTCGGCGCGGTACAGGCGCTGGCCTTTTCCGATGGTTCAAGCGCGGCCAAGGGTGCCGTGCTGACTTTTGTCTACTGTGTTGGGCTTGGCCTGCCGTTTCTGCTGATTGCCTTGGGTGTGCGCCGGGGGCTTGGTGCACTGGCCTTTTTCCGGACCCACCGCCGGGCCCTGCAATGGTTTGGCGGCGGGATGCTGATTGTTCTGGGTGTACTGATGGTGACGGGACTGTGGGGCACCTGGATCAACCAATTGCAGTTCTGGTTTGCCAACGCAGTAAGAATGCCTATCTGATGAGCGAAACCGATCCGCACAACAACACCGATTCTTTGAAAGATGCCGTGACTAAGAGACAGAAATCCACCGCCGGTGACGTTTTGGACAGCTCGAGCCAGGGAAGTGCAGGGCTGGAAACGTCAGGGCCGGAAACGTCAGGGCCGGAAACGTCAGGGCCGGAAACCGCGGCGCAGGAGAATGCCGGGGTTGTATTGCCGCGGCTGGGATTCATCGGCAGTTTGCGCTGGGGCTGGCGGCAGCTGACCAGTATGCGGACCGCGCTGTTCCTATTACTGCTGTTGGCCGTGGGCGCGGTTCCCGGCTCGCTCTTTCCGCAGCGTCCTGCCAGCCCGGAGGTCGTGACGAAGTATCTGCAGGACCATCCCGATACCGGGCCGGTGCTGGACTGGTTCAAGCTCTTCGACGTTTATTCTTCACCATGGTTCTCGGCCATTTATCTGCTGCTGTTTGTCTCGCTGATCGGCTGCGTCGTTCCGCGGGCGATTGCGCATTACAAGGCGATGCGATCGCAGCCCCCGAGGACGCCGCGACGGCTGTCCCGGCTACCGGAATACGGAACGCTGGAAATTCCGGTGGAACGCCGAATCAGTGCCGGACAGGCGATCGGCGATGCCGCTGCAACGCTCAAATCCCGAGGCTACCGTGTGGAGGTCCGCGACGCGGACGGCGAGCGGCCCTCCGTGGGAGCCGAGCGTGGCTTCAGCAAAGAAGTGGGAAACCTTCTGTTCCATACGGCACTGATCGGTGTCCTGGTTTCCGTTGCGCTCGGTGGCCTGTTCGGCTACAGCGGGCAGCGGGTGCTGGTGGAGGGAGAGACCTTTGTAAACACCCTGGTCGGTTATGACACGTTCACACCGGGCAGTAATTTCAACGCTGCGCAGCTAGAGCCGTACTCGGTCCAGCTGGATAAATTCAGCGTGACGTTTGACCGCGAGTCGAAGGCGCACTACGGGCAGCCGCTGGACTTTAAGGCGAGCCTGACCACAAAGTCCTCGCCGTCGTCGCCCGCTCAGCAGCAGGATCTAAAGGTCAACGCCCCGGTCAGCCTTGGCGGCACCAGCATTTACCTCGTGGGGAACGGCTACGCACCAGTGGTAACCGTCAAGGACGGGGACGGCAAGGTCGCTTTTCAAGGACCGGTGGTCTCCGTCCCGAGCGACGGCGCCTACACCTCGCTGCTGGTCATCAAGGCACCCGACGCCAAGCCCAGCCAGCTGGGGTTTGTCGGTTTTTTCCTGCCAACGGCGCTGATCAATGACAAGGGCGTGGCGGTTGCGTCCGACCCGGATCCGTTCAACCCGCAGTTGAATCTGAACTCCTACTACGGAAACCTGGGGCTGGACGCGGGGCGGCCGAAGAACGTCTTCACCCTCGACACCTCCAAACTGACTCAGCTCAATGGCCGGGATCTGGCGGCCGGTGGCATTGTCCTGAGCCCGGGGGCCTCTTACACGCTTCCCGAGGGCAAGGGAAGCATCAGCTTTGACGGCCTGAAGCGGTACGTCGCCCTGGACATTCACCACAATCCTGCGCAGCTGTGGACCCTGATTTTCGGTGTGACCGGTCTGCTCGGGCTGGTTGGTTCATTGTTCCTGAATCGGCGCCGGGTCTGGATCAGGACCGGAAGCCATCCTGACGGCCGGACCATGGTGGAGTATGGGTTGCTGGCCCGCGGCGAGGACCACCGGCTGGCACCGGAGGCAGCAACCATCCGCAGGCTGCTGGAAAAGCGCTGGTTGGCACCAGGGGCTGATCGGGCGGAAGATAGCAACGGGGTTCAATCATTAACGGTGCCATCAACGGTGCCATCAACGGATTCATCATCAACACAGCCGGCGGGCACCGGCTCTGCGACGGTAGGTAAGGACCAGTAATGCCACATATTAATGAGACATTGGCCGTGTACAGCGAGCGATTCATGCTGCTGGCGGCCATTGCGTACGCGATCGCGTTCGTCGCGTTCGCCTGGGACCTCGTGCAGAACAGCCGCACCACGAAAGCTGTGCTGGCCCAGAGCCAGCAAGCTTCCACGGCCGCATCAAAGACGCGTGTGGGGGCGATGTCCGGTGCCGGCTCCGGGAACAGACCGGAGGACCCCTACCAGGAAACGGTGTTGGAAGGCCCGGAAGGGCGCGTCCAACGGCCCACTTTTCACGCTGCAGTCCCAGCCGGTGGCGCTGATGGCACCGCAGTAACCGCCGATGACTCGATGCGTTATGGTACGGTCCGCCGTGGAACGGCACGGGTCGCCGTGGCAGTGACGCTGGTTGCGGCCGTT
>JBBSSN010000210.1:0-4446 GCA_038242035.1 Actinomycetales bacterium | reverse complement strand
CGGGATCAGCGAGAGCCCGAACGCCAGCGCGTAGCCGGAGATGATCCAGGAGAGCGTGGCTTCGTTGGCGTTGAGGGAGGTGCGGATGGTCGGCAGGGCCACGTTGACGATGGTCGTGTCGAGGAGCGCGATAAACATCCCGATCAGGAGGACGATGAGTGCTTGCCATGCCGATTTGGGAAGAGCGGGAGCAGGGGATTGGGCCCTGGCGGTCGCGTTGGACATTGGTGGGGTGCCTTTCATGCCAGAGGCTGACTGCGGTTCTTCACGGCCGTCCGAGCGGTGGGAACGGCATACTTCCCGAACAGCAGGCCGTGCCGCGGCAACAAGGGGCGTCATATGGTTCGCGCCCGGCCGCGCGACACCGCCAGCAAGGTACGAGGTTGGCACGACTAATGTCGGCGGCTGGGGAAAGTTCACGGTCCATTTTGACGCATGGGCATATAGTAGCAACTCGTGTTTATAAGTTGCCTCGCTTATTCGGCGCCCCCAATGCGTTCAAAGCTGCCCACAGCGGCACGGTGACCTTATCCACAACCGGTCCGGCCGCCGTCGTACTTACGGTAATATAGATAAGTCTGTGCTGGCGCCGGCCATGCTTCATCGGTGGCCGCCAGCCCACGGACACCGCAAATGAACCTCCTGTTACGGAAAGACCGTAGCCGTTTAGCCCAAAGGAGGTGGGTTCACATATGCGTCCTTACGAACTGATGGTAATCATCGACCCCGAGGTCGAAGAGCGTACCGTTGAGCCGTCGCTTCAGAAGTTCCTCAGCGTCATCACCACCGGTGGCGGAACCATCGAAAAGGTGGATATCTGGGGCCGTCGTCGACTGGCTTACGAGATCAAGAAGAAGACCGAAGGTATCTACGCAGTGGTGAACTTCACCGCAGAGCCGGCTACCACGCAGGAGCTTGACCGCCAGCTGGGTCTCAATGAGACCATTCTGCGCACCAAGATCATCCGCCCCGAAGACCAGAAGGTAGTCGCCGAGTAACTTCGGTTTCAGCTTTTTGAGCGTTTTCATCCGTAGGAACACACCAGCAGGAAGCAGGAGCAGATGGCAGGCGAAACGATTATTACTGTCGTTGGGAATCTCACCAGCGATCCGGAACTGCGGTTCACGCCGTCAGGTTCGGCAGTAGCGAACTTCACCATTGCATCCACTCCGCGGACCTTCGACCGCCAGTCGAATGAGTGGAAGGACGGCGAAACGCTGTTCCTGCGCGCATCCGTATGGCGCGAAGCTGCCGAAAACGTTGCCGAGTCCCTGACCAAGGGGACACGCGTAATCGTTTCCGGCCGGCTGAAGTCGCGTACCTACGAGACCAAAGAAGGCGAAAAGCGCACCGTTATGGAGCTTGAGGTCGACGAGATCGGCCCCTCGCTGCGTTATGCCAATGCCAAGGTTAACCGCACCCAGCGCTCTGGCGGCGGTGGCGGCAACTTCGGAGGTAACTCCGGTGGCGGCAACAGCGGTGGCGGTAACTTCGGCGGCAACTCCGGCGGGGGAAACCCGGCCTGGGGCGGCGGCGGAAGCCAAGGATCAGGGCAGTCCGCTCCGGCAGACGATCCGTGGGGCACGCCCTCCGGTGGATCTTCCGGTTGGGGTTCGGGCCCGGATTCCTCGGAACCTCCCTTCTAAAGAAATATTCATGACGGCAGCTGCCGTCGCAAACCATCCCGTGGATCCATATCCACGGGCTCCACGAATACTAAGGAGCTCCACGATGGCAAAGGCTGAACTCCGTAAGCCCAAACCAAAGTCCAATCCCTTGAAAGCCGCTGACGTCACCGTCATTGACTACAAGGACGTAGCATTGCTGCGCAAGTTCATCTCCGACCGGGGAAAGATCCGTGCACGCCGCGTCACGGGCGTCACCGTTCAGGAACAGCGCAAGCTCGCCCAGGCAATTAAGAATGCCCGCGAAGTCGCACTGCTGCCCTACTCCGGCGCCGGCCGCGGCTAAGCGAAGGGGATAACCAGATGTCTAAGCTCATTTTGACCCATGAAGTCACCGGACTCGGTGCCGCCGGCGATATCGTCGAGGTGAAGAACGGTTACGCCCGTAACTACCTTCTGCCCCGCGGATTCGCTCTGACCTGGAGCAAGGGCGGCGAGAAGCAGGTTCTGTCGATCAAGGCCGCCCGTGTTGCCCGCGCGCACGCTTCTGTTGAAGCTGCTCAGGCCCAGGCCGCTGCTTTGTCCGCTAAATCGGTCAAGCTCGTGGTCAAGGCCGGGGAATCAGGCCGACTCTTCGGTACCGTCAAGGCCGAGGATGTCGCCAAGGCTGTCGAGGCCGCCGGGCTCGGCGCCATCGACAAGCGCAAGGTGGAGTTGCCCGCACACATCAAGAGTGTTGGCTCCTACACCGCAAACGTCCGTCTGCATGAGGATGTTGCCGCTGTCATCAACCTGGATGTTGTTTCCAGCTAATTGACCGGCAGCTGAAAGGAACCCAGGCGAGCCTGGGGATTTCTCCGGCTGTCAGGCGAGGGCCTCTACCCACCGGGTAGGGGCCCTCTTCCGTCCCCGACGGGATCCGCGCCCTCCGGATCGGTACCGGCACGGCCGAAGGTAGCGTAGCTCGTGAACGCGTCACTGGTCATGAGCTTTTGCACCCGCTCCAGCGTGCTCAGCTGACCATCCGCCATATCGCTTTGGTTCTGCTGCAGGACGCTCCGGAGGGCGCGCATGCGTCCGTCCGCCTGCTGCTGGTCCTCTGTGTCGGCGGCGGGAGCGGAGGGTCCGGCGGAGCCGTCCTCGGAGGTCCGACGGCGGCTGTCCGGGTCCGGAGCACGGAAGGCACCTTGGAGCGTCTGCCGGGGGACTGCTTCTCCTCCCTGTAGCCCTGCAGGGTCGGGGCGCGGCTGTACCGCCGTCGCAGGCGCGTTAAGGGACGCCGTTGTGCAGGTTTCGTCCAATAGCCGTCGGTATTGATCTTCCGGACTGGCTCCGCGTCCCCGGCGCCCACCGGTTACGACGGGAACGGCCAATACGGCGGCAACAATTATCAGTGCTGCGGTGACAATCATCGGGCCTATATCCACCCCTGCAGCCCCCTCCGGTCGCCGTTCTGCGCTTAGGCCTGCGCGCCGGCCGGGCCGGCATTCATCGCGGCGAATCCCCCGCGGATTAGTTCTTCGAGGACAAGCAAGTCTACATCGGCGAGTTTGTTGATATACAGGCAGCCGGCACCCGTCGTGTGTTTGCCCAGTGAGCCCAGGCGCTCTGTGGCGGATGGAGAGTTGATGAGCCCATACAGGGAGAGGCGGTCCTTCTGCGGCGAAAACCCGACAGCAGGCTGGTCCCCTTCTCTTCCGCTTTCACAGCTGTAGTGGTTACTGCCGAAGCCGATGGTGAGCTGGCCCCACATGGCGGCGGGCACACCCGTAACGCTGGTCATCAGCCCAGTCAGCGCCAATGCATCCCGGCGCCGGGCCTCGTCTTCGATCGCCGCGATAAAGGCCTCCACCTCCACGGAGACGGGCACTTCGCCGTCCATGCGCGTTACCCGAGCCGGTCCACGAAGTTCTTGGCGTCCATCAGACCGAAGCCCGTTTTGGAGCGCAGCAGTGCAATGGCCTGCATCTTGCTGCCGTTACGGATGAGGGTCTGCAGCTGTGCGACAAGCTGCGGATCCATCGACAGGGGTTGGTCCTGGCCGGCAAAGCGGCCGCTGTTCTGGCCGCCGCCACGGCCGCCGAGGTTCTGCCCGTGCGATTCATTCTGCCCCCGGGCGATATTCTGTCCGTGCGTTTCGTTCTGTCCCTGGGCCGGTGAGGTCCGGTAGGCGTTGGCCTGGGAATAGCCCGTACGCTGCGAGGGATGGCTTGGACGGCCCGCAGCGGCGGAGCGGGCAGAGGCCTGCAGCTGCGCCTGGGCCTTGCGGTCCAGCTCAAGCTGATACCGGTCCGCATCGGAAAGGCTGCTGCCGCCCGTGCGGCCCGCGCGGGCGGCCCAAATCAAAACGACAATTCCGACCACGGCGATGAGCACTACGAAGAACCAGTCCATGCCCTGAGCATATGCCACCTTCGGCAGGGACGGGCCAGTACGACTGAAATGGTCTCGTAGGCGTCCGGCGCCCGGGCTGACGCCGAACCGGACCTGCCAGTTCGTAAATATGCCTGGCCGGACATGGATGCGCAACAGCAGCAGAACGCCCTCCGCCCGGAAACGTTACGTTTCGGGCATATTATGCTGCCGTAGGCTGCCCCAGTAACGACCCATTTGAGCCTTGTCAACATGCAAGCTGTGGATGAAGGTTCGCGAAAAACTTCTTTTCCTCCACAGGGTGTGGGAAGTGTTTCTGCAGGTCAACGCCATATTAACCACAGAATTCTTTTGATATCCACAAGGTTCTCCCCAGCCTGTGCACAAGACACGCCGCACTATGCACAAGTTATCCACAGGGCCGGTGTGCGGTCAGGTTGGTGCCCGT